>JAYVXO010000101.1:0-44010 GCA_043785105.1 Fimbriiglobus sp. | reverse complement strand
TTCTGGGGATGGTCTTGCTAGCCGCAACAATGATCTGGCTCAAATGAGATTTTCAGGCCGCCGTCGTTGACCCGCCTTCAATCAACACGGCCTAGGATTAGAATGTGGGATGGCTTACAATTTCTGACCGTAAAGCCGTCTAAAATTGCTTGTTTTGTAGGCGTTTTTCGAGACTCACCCAAGGGCATTTGCGGGCGGCAAGTCGCGGGAGGCCGCCTGCCATGCGTTCAAGATAGCCACGGCCACGGTTTCCGGCGAACGGCCTTCAGTGGGGAACCTCGCGGAGGCGGTCTCGGCGTACAACGGCTGGCGGGCTTGCATGATGCTCACCACTTCGGCAAGCCCACCCGTCGCCGTGAGGTTGGGCCTACGATCGGCTGTCGTGGGATCGGCTTGGAGGCGGTGCCAGATTGTCGCGGGTTCGCCGTCCAACCACGCCACAAACCCGGAGCTTTTCAACTCGGCCCTATTTTCTGGTCGCAAAACGATTCCACCGCCGGTGGCGATCACGCAGTGTTGTCGTTGGGCGAGTTCGACCAAGACGGCCGATTCCAGATCGCGGAACACGGGTTCACCTTGGGTGGCAAAAATCTCCCGAATGCTCCGACCTTGCTCAACTTCGAGATGCGCGTCCGCATCGACGAACTGCCACCCCAACAGCGCCGCGAGGTGCCGCCCCACGGTTGATTTCCCCGTCCCACGGTATCCGATCAGAAAAATACGTGACATGGTTGTTGCCTCCAAATCACTCGGGCATGGGGCGGGTTTCGGATTCATCGTCCTCGTCGTCTTCTTCCAGTGCATGGGTGAGTGGCGACATGGCTCTGCGGAGCAAGTCACGCATTTTGTCGATTTGTGGCGTGATGCCGGTGAACAGTTCAAACTGCTTGGCGGCTTGGCGGACGAACATGTCGATGCCGGTGATGACGTGACACCCGCGAACTTTCGCGTCCCGGATCAGCAACGTGTTTTCCGGGTTGTACACGGTGTCGAACACCGTTAGCCCCGGCTTGAGGAAGCTGGCGTGCATCGGGGTTTCGTCCATGTTCGGGTGCATCCCGACGGGCGTGCAATTGATGAGCACATCGCACAGCGTCACGCTGTGCCGCCCCTGCCAATCGACCACTTTGCAACCGACTTCGGCGGCCAAGGCTGCGGCGCGTTCTTGCGTCCGTGCGGTGACGGTGATGGCCGCACCTTCTTTGTGCAACCCGTGTGCAATGGCACGCGCTGCCCCACCGGCGCCGAGGATTAATACGAACAGCGTGTTCACTTCTTGCGGCGGAACGCCAGCCGGGGCGCGCTCGGCAAGGTGGGCTTTGAGCGAGTCCACTGCCGCCGTGAAGTCCGTGTTCGCGGCAAAGTAGTGGCCGTGTTCTTGGAGGACCAGTGTGTTCGCGGCTCCGGCAACCTGCACGTTCGGCTCGGACTTTTTCGCCAGAGCCGCCGCCGCTTCCTTGTGCGGAATCGTCACACTATAACCGCTAATCGGCACCTGCTCGAACGCCCGAATGCCTTCCTCGAACTGCCCCTTGGGTACTCGAAACGGCATGTAGATGGCGTTCTGGTTCAACCGGCCCAACATGTAGTTGTGCAAAATCGGGCTGTAGCTGTGGGCAACCGGGTCGCCCAACAGGCCGTAGATTTTCGTATCGGCGTTGATCGTCCGCACCGAGTAGGTCGTTTTGAAGTCGTCCAGCGTCGGCATCCCTGGGGCCACGTCGCGTTCCTTGTTGAAGGACGCATAAATCCACGGGGCGCCGTACTTCAACGAAATAATCCGCGACGGGAAACCGAGTTCGCCCATGCAAAACGCGACGGTCGGCTTCTTCGCTTCGCGTTGCAGTTCCAGTACTTTCCAGTTGTCGCGCGGGTTCTGCGCCATCACCGCGATCTTGTAAACGTCGGCGTCGATCTTCAGCATCTCGGCATAGATTTCGGAAATGTTGTTCGGCGTTTCCGTCATGTTGTGGTAGCTGACGATCCGCTTCGTCGTGCCGAATCGCGGAATGGTCGCCGCGATGTCGAGCTCCAAATCAATCCAATCGAACGTCCCGGACACGATGGCTTGCCGGATAATCATCTGGCGTTCGACTTCCGTACCGGCCCACCGCCCGCCGTCTTGTGGTCGGCGAATCGTGGCCACCCACGGGCACCCTTTGAACGGCGCCAACCGCTGAAAGTTCACCGCTTTCGCAATGAAATCGAGCCGCACTTCAATGAACAGCGCGCCGCGTTTGACCGCCTCACGCAGTTCGACTTGCATCATCTTGTGGCGGGTACGTCCGACGACCACACAAACTCGGTCCGGTGCGACAGACATGACGGAACTCGTTTCGCAGGAGAGAAAATGACTTGCTACTTACGCTACGCCGTCTCGCCGCCCTGAGCAAGTTCGGAGTTCCAGCAACTGTACTTTTCGGAACTTGCTGCGCGGAAGAAACTGTCCGCGTGCCGATGATTTCGGTTTCGGGGTCTGGGAAACTTTCGCGCTGCAAGCTATTGACAGCTACTTTGCATTAAAGTATAGTGTCTGCATGGACCCAGATTTCCTTGCTAACTGGACGACGCAGATGCGAAAAGGGCTGCTGGAACTTTGTGTTCTGGCAACCCTGCGTAGCCGCCAACTGTACGGCTACGACATCGTTAAAAAGCTCTCGGCTGTCGATGGACTAGTGATGGGAGAGGGGACGGTTTACCCGATCCTGAGCCGGTTCAAAAAAGATGGCCTTGTTGAAGCGAGTCTCGTCGAGTCGGCAGAAGGGCCGGCTCGGAAATACTACCAACTCACTGTGAAGGGCCGGCTGCTCCTCGCCAAAATGCTCCTGTCGTGGGCGGAAGTGCGGGACGGAATTGGCCGCGTCACCACGGAGCAACTCCCATGACCGGAGCCGTTCTTATGCCCCCGTATACTGCCGAAGCCATCGCCCGTCTGGAACACTACCTCCGGGAGGTGCGGGCTACGCTGGCGCACTCGCCGGACGTGAACCCGGACGAAATCGAGGCGGACATCCGCGACCACGTCGCCACGGAGTTGCGGAGCAAACCGCACGCCACGTTGGCCGACCTTGAGCGGGTTCTTGCCCAACTCGGGCCGCCGGAAGTGTGGGCACCTGTTACCACTCGCCCAGTCGGTGTGACCTTCGATCCGTGGATGCCGGTGCGTCTGCTACGGTCTTGGTTCCGGGGGATGTTGCACAGCGTCTGGCGTGGTCCGGAAGATTGGCGCCTGGCGTACCTGACGTTCCTGCTCTTTTGGGTCGGCCTCATCACGGCACCGATTGTGATCGGCATCCCGATGCTAATCGCGTCCTACTTCTTCGCCCGTGCCGCGAGTGGCTTGGCAAAAGAGAAGAACACCGTCCTGGGCGCCCGCAAATGGCTGATCTACCCGCCGATCGTGCTGGTGAGCGGGCCGTTGTTACTGGCAGTAGTGTTCGTGCCGATCGTCGCGGCACCGGCGACCATGAGCACTGTTCACGAAACGGAACTGTACCAGCAATATGTCGTAACGACTCACGCGGACAACACGGTCACGCTGACTCAACCCCCGCCCAATCCCCATTTGCTACGCTTCATCGGAGTGACACAAACTCCAGACAAAAAATGGGTGGTTGATCCGGCTGCCCGTGCGTGGCACGAACAGATCATGAGCGCACAGCGACGGTTGACAAGCAGTCCGTTTCCAAAAAGCACATGGGTACTGGTACCGTTCGTCACCCTCGGCGCGTTCCTACTCTGGTGGACGGTCTGCGGGTTGTTCTTCTGGGCATTCCCGGCGTGGGTCACGACGGTTTTCTACCCGCTCCTGGAAGGCTACGACTGGCTCCACGGGGTGCGGATTGCAACGATCTTCGGCATCGGCTTCGGGGTTTGGTGCGGGTTCGCAGCTCGGGTGTTTGACGTGATGCCGTGAGGGTGGAGAATGATAGTGGACCCGGCGAACGGCGTGACGTCAGTCCGCCGGTGTGCGTCAACACCGGCGGACTGATGTCACGCCGTTCGCCGGGCAATTTACTTGCGGCTCTTGGTGTGGTGGAACGGCAGCCAACTCCCGTTCTGTTTGCTGCTGGCAACACATTGCGTGATGAACAACATCCCTTCGACGCCGTCGTACACGTTCGGGTAGAGGGTGTTGACGGCTTCGGTTGTTTCACCGGCGATGCGTTTGGTGAAGGCGTCGTAGGCGGCGGCGTAGACGTTGGCGAAGGCTTCAAAGAAGCCTTCGGGGTGGCCACTCGGGAGACGGCCCGAGGCGGCAGCGAGGGGACTGAGGTACGGCCCGCCGGCGCGGGTGTAAATTTTCTGCGGTTCGCCGTTCTGGCGGACGATCAGTTTGTTCGGCTCTTCCTGGTGCCATTCGAGCGATTTTTTGGTGCCGTCGATTTCGATGATGACATCATTCTCGCGGCCGTGGCTGATTTGCGACGCGGTCACCGTGCCCAGTGCGCCGTTGTCGTACCGGATGATCGCCGTGCCGTAGTCATCCAGTGCGCGTCCGGCTTCAAACGATTTCAAGTGACAGCAAATCTCTTTGGGCAACAAGCCGGTCATGAACCGACCGAGGTTGTAGGCGTGCGTGCCGATGTCGCCGAAGCACCCGGCGATGCCGGATTGTTTCGGATCGGTGCGCCACTTCGCTTGCTTCTGATCGGATGATTCGAGGCGGGTCCGCAGCCAGCCTTGAATGTAGCTGGAACGAATCGCGTTGATCTCGCCGAGTTCGCCGCTGAGGACCATTTCGCGGGCTTGTCGCACCAGTGGGTAGCCGGTGTAGTTGTGCGTGACCGCGAACACGACGCCGGTTCTTTCGACGATCGCCACCAGTTCTTCGGCCTGCGCCAGATCGAACGTCATCGGCTTGTCACAGATGACGTTGAAGCCCGCCTCCGCGAACGCTTTGGCAATCTCGAAGTGGGTGTGGTTCGGTGTGGCGATCGAAACGAAATCGACCTTGTCGGCCCGTTTCGCTTCGCTGACCGCCATCTCCGCGTAGCTGCCGTAAGCCCGGTCCGCCGGGATGTCGTAATCCGCCGCCGATGCTTTCGCCCGTGCCGGGTCGCTCGAAAGTGCCCCGGCCACCAACACGGCCCGGTTGTCCATCACCGCCGCCGTGGCATGGACACGACCAATAAACGAGCCTTGGCCGCCGCCAATCAGACCCATGCGAAGCTTGCGGTTCAACGGAGCATTTGTCGGCATTTGAAGTTCTCCAAATGGGGAAAAAGGGAGATTGTCGAATCGGGGATTAGAGCACTTTCCGTTTCATTGTTGCGTTCGGGTTAGCCCGACGCGCCAGCGAGGGGTCTACCGGAACGCCCCCCCGCCGTCCCAACGTTGTTCGGCGTGACTGACCGGGGCGGGACCGTCCCGACCGGACCCCTCGCTCGCGCGTCGGGCTAACAAGAACCACCAGAATGATACCGAAAACGCTCTAGGGGTTCTTATTCCATCGTCGCCAGCAGAAAAGCGAGCTTCACGGCGTTTTCAAACTCGGCGAGATCGACCCATTCTTTCACGGTGTGAATGTCGTTTTGTCCGGCCCCGAGGGTCACGGTGGGGATGCCGTGCTTCGTCATCCAGTTCGCATCCAGGCCGCCATTCGTGACCCGGAGATTCGGTTCCTTGTTCAACTTACGGACGGCGGCGGCGGTGCGGACCACGACCGGGGCGTCGTCCCTCATGCGAAACGGGTGGTAGTCCGCGCGGACGGTGAACTTGACGCGGCCCCGCTTGCCCTCGTGGTCCGTGATTTTCGTGAGTGCGTTATCGAACGCGGCCTTGTAAGCGGTGGTAATTTCGCGCACGAACTTCGGGTTGTGGCTCCGGCTTTCGCCTTTGACGTGCATATAATCCGTGACCACGTTCGTGGCTTCACCGGCGCTCTTGCCGTGCGCGTCGCCGACGGAGCCGATGTTGCTGGTGCCCTCGCGGCCTTCTTTCACAACCTTGCCGAACCAACCGCGTTGGCGAATTTCGGCCATCGCCACGGCAAAAATCATCGTCGCTGAGATGCCCCGTTCCGGTGCGACCCCCGCGTGAGACGCCTTGCCGGTGATGTCCGCTTCCCAGCGATCCGCACCCACGGCCCCGACGATGACATCGGCCGCGGAGCGGCCGTCGAAGTTGAACCCCATCGCAACGTCGCCGAGTTCTTTCGGGTTCAAGTAGCGTGCGCCGAACAGCCCGCTTTCTTCCCGGACCGTGAACAGGAGTGTGATCGGCGGGTGGTTCGGCTTCTGCGACAGCAGTTCCGCCGCGAGGCTAACCAGGACCGCGCACCCGGTTCGGTTGTCGCCGCCCAGTGCGGTGTTCGCTTCGTTCAGAATCTTGCGCCCGACCTGCTTCGGCTTGGCCCCGGCACACAGCGGCACCGTGTCCATATGGGTCATGAACAGCAGCGGCAAGGCCGTTTTCATCGTGCCGTTGCCCGGCAGTTGCACGATGAGATTACCCGTCTGTGTCGGCAGCGGGATGCGGGTGTTGGCGTCATCAAACTTCACGAACCGTGGTGCCACCCCGGCAGCCTTCAGTGCCGCTTGAATTTCCTTGGCAATTTTCGCTTCTTCACCCGTGATCCCCGGCACGGCCAGGAAGTGCATCAGTCGTTGGACAGCAGCGGCAGTATCGACGGGCATGATTCACTCCAAGGAAACGCGACACGGGAGCACATCGCCCCCGCGTGATGATCTTCCATTTATGATATATGTTTCTTGACCTACCGAATCCGATGAAGCCCACGAACGCCCACGAACGATCGTTCGTGGGCTTTGTCCCCTGGGTCAATGCCCTCCGGCTTGCCTCAACTGGTGCTGGGTATAAATCACAACCAGAGTTTACTACCGTTCCCATTTCAGAAAGGGTCTCTCCCATGCGGTTTCATCAAACGCCGACGCACAAGAAGGGTAAGGGAAGCTTTCACCAAATCGGGCTGGTTCGCGGCCAGTTTGGCAACGTTCCCGAAGCGACGTGGATTCCGTTCCTGCAACAGTCCGGCTTCGACGGTTGGGAAGAAGCGTCGTGGGAACTGGACCTGCGCCGGTGCGACACCGACGAGGGGGCCGCACAGTACGCCCAAGAGCGCGTGACGATGGCCAAGACGCACGGCCTGGAAATCTTCACCGTGGCCACGCACTTGCAAGGCCAAGTTCTCGGCGACGAACCGAGTGCGAAGACGTTGAATTTCTGTAGCGGCAAGGGCGACGCGAAGGCGGCCTACAAAGCGTGGCGTGCGGCCGGCAACAACCCACCCCGGACCGACCCGTACTTCGTCCCGACCGAGGTGGCAAAGCTCGTCCACGCGGAGGCGCTGAAGGATCTGTTGGCGAGTGTTCGCTACGCGGGGCATTTGTCGAAACTGCAAGGCCGCAAGGTCGCGCTACCGGGGTTCGTGGGTAGCCCCGCCAACTGCTGGAGCCACTGGTTCCTGTTCCCGCCACTGCCCGGTGAAATCGAAGGCTACAAGCTGCCGGATGTCCGCGAACTGGCTCTCGAACTGCTAGTCGAACGCTTCACCCCGGTCTGGAACCTGTGCAAGCAGTACGGCGTCACCTTCGACCTGGAATGCCACCCGTCGGAACGGGCGATGGGGGACATCGAATCGGCGAGCGATTACATCAACCATATGAACAAAGCCGGGTTTGAAGGCACGGTCGGCTTCAACCTCGACGGCTCGCACATGGAGTGGCAAAACGTCTCCGTAGTTCAGTTCATCCGCGAGTTCAAAGAGTACATCCACTGTGCGCACGTCAAAGGCGTGCAAGTCGAACGGGAACACTGCCGTGGCGGTCGCCTCGGCGGGCACCGCAACATGGGCCACTGGACGAACGGCTGGAAGTTCGTCACCGCCGGGACGCAGCGGGACGCCAACAGCCTGGAAGAGATCTTCATCGAACTCAACCGCATCGGCTTCGACGGCGCCGTGAACATCGAGTGGGAAGACAACGACGCGGACCAAATGGCCGGTGCGAAAGCCGCCCTAGCCAACTGCCGCAAAGCCGACCTCCCCCCCAGCGGCATGAAGCACGACGAGATGCTGAAGGGGTAAATATTCCCTTAAACCCAGGTTGATTGCTGGTCGGCATGGGCTTAATCTTTGTGATCCATCCCCCAAGACCAATATCTTAATCGTAACTTGAATTGCAACTTACTTCACTGCTTATCGGAAAGGATAGTCCCATGTTAGAGTTGTTTGCTTGGTCTTGGGGTGGACACGGCCAAATCACCACAGCTGCGATCGGCTTAACCATTTCTGCAATGATCCAACTCAGACGAATTGACCTGTCTACTAAACTAATTGAACTCGCCAAGAAAGTCCGTTCGTTCAAAACCACAGGTGGTAATTTCGACGGACCGCAAGTCGTTGATCTTGGTTCGGCCTTGAAGTATCTTCTAAACGACTTGCCGCAATACGTTCAAGAAGTCGATTTGCACGCGGGAAATAGTCCTATCGGTGGTGAACTGCTTGACAGCACCGGCCAAGTCCGGCATTTCATGCGGAGTAAGGAAAACGTTACAAGCAACAGCGCGTATAACCAGTCGATGACTTGGATTAAGACGCATCTGACCAACGCGTGGCAAAAAATGTCGGATGCGACGAATAAAAAATACGAGTGGAATCAGATCTTCTCTTCCAATGTGACTGATTTTTACAACGGGTTGAGCGAAATGGCCGACGCGTTGCACACGGCGGAGGATTCCTATTCGCAAGGCCACGTCTCACGAATGCGGGGCAATACCAATCTGATTTGTGAGTTGCACTATTGGGATAAGAACAACAAAAAGGGAGACAAGTCCACCGGCCAACTTAAGCACGAGGAGTACGACGATCCCAACCGTGATGAGAACAAAACCTTCGCTCAGGCTGCAAAAGTGACTGCGGGTGAATTGATTGTTTGCGTCATCTCCAATTTGGACCAAAATTCGGGGACATTTGCATCCGAACTCGAAAAAATCTTGAGCAGACGCTTCAACTATTTCGGCCCATATCCGCTCTACTTATGAGATTTCCACACAACAGCGGATGTATACTCCGCATATTTCTGTGAGCTCGCAGGTTGTCCGAAAAAAACTGCCAGCTCCCAGACATAAACTGGGTGTGCGGATTTCTTCAAATCCCCAGCACGTCGTTCATCGTGTACATGCCTGCGGATTTTGTCGCCAGAAACTTTGCTGCCAGTAGCGCGCCGCGGGCATAGCTGTCGCGGCTGTAGCCTTTGTGAACCAACTCCAGGGTTTCGCCGAGGGCGCTGAAGATGATCGTGTGTTCGCCGACGTTGTCCCCGGCGCGGATGGCGTGCATGCCAATTTCCTCATGCGGGCGTTCGCCGACTAGCCCGTCACGGCCGTGGCGAATGTGCTTCTGGCCCATCTCGGCTTGCACGATTTTGGCGAAGTGTTCGGCGGTGCCGGATGGCGAATCCTTTTTGAACCGATGGTGCCGTTCGATGATCTCGACATCGAAGCCTTTCCCGTTTAGCACTTCCGCCGTTAGCTTCGTGAGTTTGAAAAGCAAGTTGACGACCAAGCTCATGCTGGGTGAGAACAACACCGCCGTGTGATGTGCGGCAGCGGCGATCTCGTCGCGTTCGGCTTTATCATGCCCGGTTGTCGCCACAACGATCGGAATCTTCCGATCCACGCACCCCTTCAGCGACGACATCGTTCCCGCCGGTGACGAGAAGTCGATGAGACAATCGACGTGGCACGAAAGCGGCAATTCACCCAAGATCGGCACCCCCAGCGACCCCACCCCCGCCAGCACCCCCGCGTCCTGCCCGATGAGCGGATGGGTCGGCGAATCAATCGCCGCCACAACCCGCAACGCTGCATCCTCCTGAGCCAACGCCACCAACCGCTGCCCCATCCGCCCACACGCACCATGAATCGCAATCGAAGTTTTCATAGGAGTTGGTCCTCGCTTGGAGTAATGTCACCACTCGACTCGAACAGGGTATTGTCGAATGAGGGGATCGGCGCTTAACAGGATCGCATTTTCGATCATCGCTTGTGCTACCAACAACCTGTCGAAGGGGTCTTTGTGAATGCTCGGCAGTGTTTGGATCGCCAGAACATGAGGGAGTCCAACAGGGAGAAGCTGTAACGGGTTGCGTTTCATCTGCTCAGCAATGATCTTGTCGATGGCATCGCTTAGCACCAATTTCCCGGTCTGCGATTTGATGACCATTTCCCAGACGCTGGCAACGCTGAGGTGAATCTCGTTGTTTGTGTCGTTTAGAACCTGAACGACTCGTGGACTAACCTTGGTAGGGTCGGTGTCCATCCAAATAAACGCATGGGTGTCAAGAATGAACTTCATGACTCACCCAACCAAAATTCTTCTGGCAGTGGTTCGTCGAAGTCGGGAGCCATTACCATTGCGCCGGGGTGCATCCCGAGAATCCATTCTCGTTTCGGCGGTTCGCAAGGCAAGATTCGCGCGACGGGAACGCCTGCCCGTGTCACGACAACTTCGTCACCCGCCTCGGCCTGTGCGACAACGTTTGTGAGTTGTGCCGGGAGGTCATTCACGTCAATTTGAATCAGTGGCATTGGGGTCACTCCTCGGGCTACGCATACAGCTCGATGGCCTTCACGATTTCGTCGAGGTCGTTGGGGACTTGGACGGCGCGGTTGGCGTAGGCGACGCGCTTGACGCCACGCTTGCCGAGGACGTCCTCGAACATTTTCGGGTCACTGGTATGGTACGCGACGGTGGCAGTGGGGTCTTTGAGTAAGTGGGCGGTCAGGATGCAGACCACGCGGTCGTCGGGGGAGATGATGCCTTCTTTCACGAGCTTCATCAGCCCGGCAACACTGGCCGCTGACGCGGGTTCGCAGCCGAGGCCACCGGCGCCGATCTTGGCTTTGGCGTCCAGAATTTCTTGGTCGTTGGCTTCCCGCACGACGCCGCCACAGCGTTCGAGTGATCGCAGGGCTTTGGGTAGATTCACCGGGCGGTTGATTTCGATGGCACTGGCCAGGGTATCCGCGCGGGCGTTGGCGTCGTCGAGCATCTTCATGTACGCATCGAGCTTTTTCTGCTCCGGGGCACCGCCGTTCCAGCGGACGCCGTGGCGTTCATAGAGCTGGTAAAACGTGTCCGCACCAGCGGCGTTGATGACCGCGATGCGGGGCGGGCGGGCGATTAACCCCAGGTCGGCAAGTTCTGCGAACGCCTTGCCGAACGCGGACGTGTTGCCAAGGTTCCCACCGGGTACCACGATCCAATCGGGCACTTCCCAGCGGAGCGCTTCCAGCACCCGGTACATGATCGTCTTCTGCCCTTCGAGCCGAAACGGGTTCACGCTGTTGACGAGGTAAATCCCGAGTTGCCGCGACACTTCTTGGACGCGCCGCAACGCATCGTCGAAGTCGCCCGCGATCTGCAACGTCAGCGCCGCGTGTTCGAGCGCTTGCGACAACTTGCTGTACGAAATCTTCCCGGACCCGACGAAGATGACCGCCCGCATCAGGTTCGTTGCCGCGCAGTAAATCGCCAAGCTCGCGCTAGTGTTGCCAGTGCTAGCACACGCTGCTCGTCGCGCACCCACCATGCGGGCGTGGGTGAACGCCGCCGTCATGCCGTTGTCCTTGAACGAACCGGACGGGTTCATGCCTTCGTACTGCAAGTACAACCGGCCCGGCTTCATCCCCGCATACGCCGCCACGGGGTCCGCTTGTTGGCACAGCGTCTGCCCTTCCCCGATGGTCATGATCTTGTCGTCCGGCGCGAACGGCAGCAATTCCCGGAATCGCCAGACACCGGAGAAGTTCAACGGGTGTGTGCGTTCCGACCATTTGCTCTCGAAGTGCTTCAACGAAGTCGGCACCGGCAGCCGGTTCCAATCGTACACCACGTCCAACAGCCCGCCACACTTCGGGCACCGAAAGGACGTGTCACTCAGGTCAACCGTAGTGCCACACTGCGGGTGAATGCAGCGTTGAAAAGCCAAGTCAGTCATGCGATCCAGGCCATGTACAGGGGAGTGAAACCAACGCCGTACTTTAGCAAAATCCGAGTGGCGCGACGAGGGCAGGATGGCGGAGGGGATGGGCTTCGTATCGCGGAATCCAATCGCTATAATTTAACATCGAACTGCAGAGACCTGTTGCCGAGGGTTGATCGTGACCAAAACATCGTTGAGCGAGTTGCTGGAAAGCAAGGCCGAAAGCTACGCCGCAGAAGCCAAAAGGAACAAGGTCGTGATTGATGAATGGGTCGATGCGTTGGAGAAACTTTTTGCGCAGCTACAGGATTGGCTAGGAGTTGCTGACCCGAACAACGTTCTTCAACTTGAAAAAAAACTCAAAAACATGGACGAGCCGAGCCTGGGCCGGTACTCGGCGCCGTACCTCAACCTCAATGCGTTCGGCAAGTGGGTCGGGATCCTCCCGAAAGCCCGAAGGACGATCAGAACCGCTCAACCGCCGCGCGCTAGCGCACCGGAACGGGCGACCGGGCGGGTCGATATTACGGACGAAATTCGACGCTACGTACTCTACCGCTTCACGAACGACGACGGGCATTCGTGGTTCATTGAGGGGCCGTCCGGAGAGATGACGCCACTCACTCGGGAACGATTTGAAGAAGCGTTGATGAGTTACATGCTATGAAAACTCTCCAGGATGCGTGGGATTGGTACACATCAGCGCGGACGAATCTCCAAAAAATGCAACGGCTCGGGACGCACCATTGGGACCACGAGTCGCTGAAGGACGCCTCGATCTGGACCGATGAAAAGTTCAAACAGGTGGAAGCGTCTGAAATTCGGTCTGAAACCGACACCGCCATTCAACCGCTCAACGACCTCGGTGTGCTTGTGCTGTTTTCGGTATTTGAAGCCGCCGTTCGGGATCACTTTGAAGGTGAGATCAGGCCGTTGACTACAAATCTGGACCACCCGATTCTCAAAGATGCCGCTGAAAATGTTCTCGATGGCATCAGACAAGGCAGCTTTGCGAACAAGGTGTTGTCCCCGTTGCAAGACCAGGGGCGAATCACTTCAGAACTCAGTGACAAAGTGAAACAGGTGCGCGATTACCGCAACTGGATCGCACACGGCAAACGTGAACCCCGCTCTGCGAACATCATCAACCTCACTGCGCGTGAAGCGTTCGACCGGCTCAAAGAGTTTCTTGACACGCTGGGTATTGCGGTCGAAGCAGAACGAATCGACGACAACAGTTCTATGGAATACCCTTTTGAATAGGCACTAGGATAATCAACGCAACTCGGCACGTCACTTGCTCCGTAAATACCCGGCTCCAAAGGCTATTGGTGGCTTTCACCAGTTCGTGCCTTTTGACGGGTCTCGCTTTCCCATGATGTACAGGAGTACGAAAATGATGAGCAAGTTTTTGCGTTACGGTGTAATGGCCGCTTTCCTCGCAACCGTGTCAGCCGCATCGGCGGATGCACAGGTTCCTCAGCCAGCGCCGGCGCCTAATTCGGTGCCTGGTACTGGTGTGAGCAAACAGTTCCGGGCTAAACAAGTTCTGGGAACACGGATTATGATTATGGGCAACACGGCGGCTGGCACCGTGGACGACCTCGTTTTCGACGATGCCGGCAACCTCGAATACTTGATCGTTGAAAACAACGGGAAGCTCTGGACAGTGCCTTGGGAAGCGGCCAAATTCGACCTCGAAAAGAAGATGGCTATGGTGCCACTCACTACGGAACAGTACAAGACGATTCCCACCTACACGACGACGAGCTATCCTACTTTCTACACGCCGGTCTACCGGACACAGACCTACAAATATTATGGCTTGACACCGCGTGAGTTGCGTCGCATCGAACGCCGCTAACCGAACGTATCGGCAAAACAGGAAGCGGAGGGGTAACGAGTGCAGTCTCGTTGCCTCGCCGCTTAACTCTTGAAATTTGTTACTCATCTTCCGCTTGGCTCCAGCGTTTGAGCAGTTGGTGTTCGACCCCGAGTTGATCGCAGATGCGGCCCACGATAAAATCAACCATGTCGCTGATGGTTTGCGGGTTGGTGTAAAACGCAGGCATCGCAGGCAACACTACGGCACCCGCTTCGGCAACGGCGGTCAAGTTCTTCAACTGGATTAACCCGAGTGGCGTTTCGCGGGGAACTAGCACGAGTTTGCGCCGCTCTTTCAAATGCACATCGGCGGCGCGATGAATGAGATTTTCCGAGATGCCGTGCGCAATCGCCGCGACGGTCCCCATGCTACACGGGCACACGACCATCCCCGCCGTGAGAAACGAACCGCTCGCAATCCCCGCTTGGAAGTTCCGGTGGTGATGATAGTGCAACTTCGTGACATCTAACTCCGTCGCGCAATCGCCCAACAACTCTGCGGGGTCGAAGTGCTTTTCATCGAGCAACAAATTCCGCCCGATTTCCTTCGTGAACACTTCCGTCGCCGCCGGGCTAATTGTGAGATGCACCGTCCGCCCCGCCCGTAACAAAACCTCCAGCAACCGCACGCCATACGGCGAACCGCTGGCCCCTGTCATCGCCACCACCAGATCACCACGTGCCATGTGAACACCCTGTAGAAAACCATTCATCTCGAACTTTTGTCATCGACAGCGTCGAGGCACGATAACATAGACTCAGCTAACCGCGAGTCTGGACTGCGGCACAACCACTGTTTTTGAAGGACACGCCGATGGCACGGTGGCCACATGTTACTGGATTTGCACTCATCCTGAACCTCTGGGCTGTTGTCAGCGTGGCCTGGGGGCAGGCGCCGGCGGTGTGGGTTTTTGATGAAGTGACGTTGATGAACGGGTCGCAGTTTCTGGGCGTCATTTTGAAGGAATCGTCAACCGAGCTGGAATTCCAAGTTGTCATCCGTCGCGCCGGTCGCCCGACGCTGACACTCACGTCTACGTACACCACCCGCGAGATTGATACGGTCAAGCGGTTGAGTGCCGCCGATCGCGCAGCGTTAAAAGCGAAATTAGCTGAGTTAGACCCCAGCGGAATCGGTGAGCGGAAGCGGATGGAGAGTCTTGAACTCACCCCGACAACCTGGTTGGGCAAACCCAACGGGGCGCAACTTTATTCGTCCGATCGGTTCGTGTTGGTGTCGGGGGCGTCGGAAGAAGTGACCCGCCGAGCGGCGGTGCGGTTGGAGCAAATCTACGCCGCCTTCACGCGGTTTTTACCGCCGCAAAACACCGTGGCCCAACCCACGACCGTGTTCTTGGCGGGCCAGTTGGACGATTACCGCAAGCTGATCGGGCCGACGGCGGGGGTGATCTTGAACCCTGCGATCTACGAACCCGCCATGAACCGCATCGTTTGTGGGAACGATCTGCGAAGACTGGGTGCGGAACTCAACACCACGCACAAAAAGCACGCCCAGGAATTGGCGAAAATCGACAAGTACGAAAAGGAGATTCGACAGCTTTACCGCAACCCGGAACTCGAACGGTTTATGGTGGTCGTGAGCCGCGAACGGGAACGGCTCCGGAAAGCCGACCGCGCCAACGACGAAGTGTTCGACAAGGCGACGAAAGGGCTGTTCGCGTTGCTCTATCACGAAGCGTTTCACTCCTACGTCGCCACCTACGTATACCCGCCGAAGTCCGCCGAGGAAGTGCGGGCGGGCAAAGGCACCGGCGAACTGCCCCGCTGGTTGAACGAAGGGTACGCCCAAATTTTTGAGACGGCGGTGATTGAAGCCGGGGAGTTGCGGGTTGGTCACGCGGACACCAACACCGGGCGCTTGGACCGGGTGCAAAAACTGCTGAAAGCCAAACCCGGCCTGCTGCCGATCCCCGAGTTGTTGCGGGCGGGGCGGGACTCGTTTTTAGCTGCTCACGCCGATCAGCAGTCGGCTACGAATCGGGTTTACCTCACATCGTGGGCGGTCACGTTTTATCTGGCGTCTGATCGGCAATTGATCGGCACCAAGGACTTCCGGACGTACCTGACCACGATCAACACGGGTGGCGACCCCGTGCAAGCGTTCCAAAATTGGGTCGGGCAGGATGTGGTCGCGTTTGAAAAAGACCTCGCCGACTACCTTGCCCGCTTACTCCCCGACGGCACCCTCACCCCCCGCCGCCCGTAGCCCAGCGAATGTTACTTCTTCGCATTCTCCGCACGCACGACATAAGCGAGAAGCCAACCAACAGAACCGTGGCGGGCGAACAGGACGGTTTTCGTCGGGTCGGCGAAGTGGAACTCGTTGGCGACGGCTTTCAGCACTTCCACACCACCGAGTAAAACATCGGCCTTCTCGTAGGCTTTTTGCACCTTGTCGAATTCCTTCACGGCGGCGGTGCGGGTCATCTCGTTCGGGATGGCGGCAAAGTTCGGCGTGGGAATCTTGGTCGAATCGGTGAGTAGTTTTTGTTCGATGGCATCAATATCCGCCATCGTCAACGGGGTGAACGCACGCCGATCACCGGGCGCTGCGATCGTGGCAACGGCCCACGGTGTACCCCCGCTGATGTAGACGCGGGGCCGCTTCCGCGCATCGGGGTTGGCAACCAGGAACTCGTGCAACTTTGCTTCCAACATCGGGCGTGCCGCGACAATTTCGCGGGTGAAGTCGCCGCCCTTTTTCTTGACGGATTCGGTGAAGGAGATGGTGCCGAACGGGATCGCAAACAACTTCGGGGCCTGTTTCGCAACCGCAAATCCGCCCTTAGTGTTGCCGCCACCGATGTCGATCAACACCGCATTGTCGCGCTGCCCGAATGGGATAATCCCTTCCACCGACAACTCCGCTTCTTGCGTGGCCGTGATGAAGTTCATCGTGAGTTGGGATGCTTTGTTCACCGCATCCGCGAGCCGCTTTTTGTTCGCGGCGACAAGCTCCGCCTTCGTTTCAATCGGGCTGAAAAGTCCGCTGCTTCCGACGATGTACAGGTTCGCTTCCGGCACCTTGAACTCGGTCCGAAACCGCCCCGCATACTTGGCGACGACATCGGCGGTTTGGTCGATGGCCTTGCCGTCAAACTCGCCTTTGGCCGCGATTCCGGCCACGAGAGTTGTGTTGAACGTCTCGGTGAATTTCACCACCAGTTCGTAGCCGTCCGGCAACGGGGTGAACTCCAGCACGACCACCTTCACGCCCCGCGAGCCGATTTCAATCCCGCCATGCAGCCCCGCATTCGCAACATGTGGAACGAGCAGCAATGCAACAAAAACAATGAGCGAACGCATGGTGACGACCTTCCCGGCAATGATGACAATCAAGTTGAAAGTAAGCGTAGCATGGTGTTCGCCGCGACTTCGGCGAACACGGGGTCGTTGATATGGGCATCGACTTCGATGACTTCGACGCCATACACCCAGTTGCGGATGCTCTGGAACAGCGCCGCGTCTGCTTCGGGCCACCAGAACGGCTTGCCTTCGGCGTC
Source organism: Fimbriiglobus sp. (assembly GCA_043785105.1). Taxonomy (GTDB): domain Bacteria; phylum Planctomycetota; class Planctomycetia; order Gemmatales; family Gemmataceae; genus Fimbriiglobus. Next base: position 26,654 of record JAYVXO010000101.1, on the reverse strand, counting down.
AATCGCGGAGAGGCCACGAAGGGGGAGCAGAATCGTCGTCGGACCCCGTGCGGCACAGGCTTTTTCGGCGATCTCCTTGCCGATGCGGTCGTTCTCTTCCGGGGTCGTTCGCATCAGCGTGACCGTCGGGTTGTGGTGATAAAACTGGCGGTCGCGGAACTGAGTCGGGATCGTGTCGGGCGGTCCGAAGTTCACCATGTCCAACGCCCCGACGGAAATCACTTGCGGGATGCCCATGATCGCCGCAGCGGTCATTCGCTCCGGCCCGGCGGCCATGACGCCGCCCACGAGTTCATCCGCCAACTCCGTTGTGGTGATGTCCAGTACCCCGGCCACCAAGCCGTCTCGGATCAACCCCTCCATCGTGCGGCCGCCCGCCCCGGTGGCGTGGAACACCAGCACTTCAAACCCCACCGCTTCGATCAATCGCCGGGCCGCTTCCACGCACGGCGTCGTCACACCGAACATGGTTGCCGCCACAATTTTCTTATCGGAGACTTCGTTGTCAGATTGTGAATTTCGAGCTTGGGCCATCCCCACCATTGCCGCTGCGGCGTTGTCCAACACCTTGCGGCTGATCCGGTTCAACCCACAAATATCGACAACGGAGTACATCATCATCACGTCGCGGGTGCCGACGTAGGGTTGCACTTGGCCGCTAGCGAGCGTGCTGACCATCAACTTCGGCACCCCAACCGGCAACGCCCGCATCGCCGCCGTGCCAATTGTTGTGCCTGCCGAACCCCCCAGGCTCAGCACGCCGGAGAGTTTGCGTTCCCGATAAAGTTTGGCCGCAATTTTGGCCGCACCTTGTGAAGCGAGCATGATGGCGTGGCCCCGATCGGCTGCCGCTTTCACGTCCGCGTAGCGCACTCCTGCCGCGGTGAAGATTTCTTCCCGCGAAATATCCGCAACGAACGGCGCTGGCCCGATCACGCCCGCATCGGCGACGAGTACCGGCACCCCGGCGGCAAGTAAACGCTCCCGAACGTAGGCGAATTCCGTGCCTTTGGTGTCGAGCGTGCCGATGAGAAGAACAGCCACACGTGGCTCCGGGGTTGAACTTGGGCGGATTGCGCACCGTCGCAAAACGAATGCTATGCTACCAGTGAACGAGTCCAGTTCCACTGTGATCCGGTAGAGGCAGGCATGCGCGCGACGATCTTACGCATTCTGAAAAATGGCATTCCCACCGCGATTGCGCTGGCACTGCTGGGTTACATGATGGGCGGACTCGCGGGAATGTGGTTTGAAAGCAATCAAACACCGCGAACCGTGAACGGCACTCACGCTTCCAACGAAATGGCCGGTGCGGGGAACGACATTACCCAACAACTTCGTGCCCGATTGCCGTTCACGATGGCCGCGTGGGGCTTTGCCCTGGTCACCGTGTTTGAATTGATTGCGCTGGTTTGGCGCGGTCCCCATGCGGTATCACAATCGAGTCCCATCGCCAAATCGACACTCAATCCAACAAATGACCTTGATCCGGAAGTCGAACAACTCCTCAATCAACTCCTCGAACAAGCTGATGCGGCCCGCGCCGCTCAAGTGAATCTCCCCGTTGAAAGCCGCGAGTCGGCCACCGTTGTAGGTTAGCTGGGAAGTTTTCCTGGTTCACCCGGTGCCGTTCGATGATCCCACGCGATGAAATCCTGGCCCGGCTTCGTGCGCAAATTGCTGCCGGGAGGCCGATCATCGGCGGGGGCGCGGGGATCGGGCTGTCGGCGAAGTGTGCGGAATTGGGTGGCATTGATCTCATCATCATCTACAACTCCGGTCGGTTCCGGATGGCCGGTCGGGGGTCACTGTCCGGGATGATGCCCTACGGCGACGCGAACCAGATCGTCATGGACATGGCGCGAGAGGTGTTGCCGATCGTGGAACACACGCCCGTGCTGGCCGGCATTTGTGGCACCGACCCGTTCCGCATTATGAAACGCTTCTTACTGGACGTGCGGGATGCGGGATTTAGTGGGGTGCAAAACTTCCCCACCGTCGGCTTGATCGACGGCCAATTCCGCCAGAACCTCGAAGAAACCGGCATGGGCTTCGACAAAGAAGTCGAGATGATCGCCACGGCCAGCGACCTCGGGCTGTTGACATGCCCCTACGTTTTTACCGAACACGAAGCCGAAGCGATGGCGGCTGCCGGGGCGGACGTGCTGATCCCGCACATGGGCCTGACCACCAAAGGCAGCATCGGCGCGAAGACCGCGATGACGCTGGTTGAAGCGGTCGCGCGGGTGCAAAGTCTGTGCGACGCCGCCAAGCGCGTGAACCCGGACATCCTCGTCCTCTGCCACGGCGGCCCGATTTCCGAACCCACCGACGTGCGCTACGTCCTCCAAAACACCAAAGGCGTCGTCGGCTTCTTCGGTGCCTCCAGCATCGAACGCCTGCCGACCGAAGTGGCAATCACCAACTGCGTGAAAGAGTTGAAGGCGCTGCCGCTGACGTAGCGCGAAGTGACCATATCTGGTGTGAGGTCCAAACGAAGAGCCTACATCGCACCCGCAAATAACACGTCTCGAACCCGAGCGTTTCGATTCGCACCCGAAATTTGACTTGATTCCCACGAGATCATGTCGGGATCGAAGGGCTTGCGGATCGGATCGAGGTTCCACCTTTTCGTTCCGTTGACGGGTGTGGATGTCACGGTGTCCGTAAAAACCTTGTAATTTGTTGCCACATTTTCGTTACCTGGATCAAGGTCGAATGCCTGCCTGAAGAGCGACTCGACCTGTGCTCTAGGATTACCCAAGCAATCTTGAAAGACTGCTAAACAGCCAAGTACCTGTGCCCGGACGACGTTGCTAAGACGTTTAGTTAGCGCCAAATTGCACAGACGTTCGGCTTGGGAAACCTGACCACGATGAAAGGCGTATTCAGCGAGTTGAATGAACGTTTCTGGATCGTTATGCTCGAACCGGATCGCCTCCTCTACCATCACTCGGGCTTGCGCGTCATCACCAAGTCGAATCAATGCCATCAACGCCGCATTGAAGCCCATTGACAAAATGTCTCGCATTTCTGGGTGATTTTGTCGATCAACTGGAAGTATTTGGTACGCACGCCGTCCTTCTTCAAAGTACCGCAACTGATCCCGGTGCATGAGTAGGCGATTCTCTTCAGTCGCCTTAGAAGCACGAAAGAAGCATGTGATAGAGGCCACTATGTTCGTGACCGCGTTGGGCAATAATTTGTGCAATTGACTGATGTACTCCCAAGCCTCATCTACCCGCTCTTCCGACGGTACTATCAACGCATGACCGGCGGCCATCATCATTAAATCGCTACCGTCCGCAACTCCTGGAAACGCCATCGCGTAGAAAACGGCGGCGACCTTCCACTCCCTTAATTCCGCACATGTGACTGCTCGAAGGAACGCCAGCGGCCCCTGGCCATAAATGAATTGGTGATCTTTTAGCACGTCCAAAACTTTCTCATAGTCCTTCGCAATCCACAATTGCGTAAGCGATTTTCGCATCCGTTCCTTGTAGTTCGGTGAAGATCTTTCACGCACATCCTTTAAGAACTTAGGCAACAGTTTCCGTGAGCTAGGCGACAGAAATCGTGCCTCAATATGCTTCGAGAGGTGGAATGCTCGTTGGTAATGTCCGCCAAGGTAATACTGGGTCGCGGCGAGAAATCGAAGAAGGTGGCGGTCCGGAGCCTTGCGTGCGGCGGCGAGCCTTCGTTCAAGTTCCTTACCCGCTTCGGCGTACTTTTCCGCCGCAAGGGTTGTGTAACCACAACCAATCGCAAAACTACCCTCGGCAGCGAGACGCGATGCAATGCCTTTTCGGTCAACTAGGGTTGCGTTCATTTTTGTTTCTTTCGCACTTGGGAACGTTTCGCAGGTGGATTCTTCTTGGTAGAATCTCCCCCCGCTTCATTACTCCTTGACACATAGTGCAACTTGCAGCGAACATCCTGTGACGGAGAGTGACTGAAGGCTGCAACACAAGCGAACCCGGTCGAACACTTTGTCAGTACCTGCTCGCATTTCTCCTTCATCCTTTGGGTTGATAAGTAACCCATCGGATCGGTGTGAATTCCACTGCTCTCCGCTTGCATATCGGGAACACCTGGAATGTCTAATAGGTAATCCCCTCCGCTACCTTGTTGGAGAACTTCTAGGATCTCCGCACCCTCCAAATCGTGGAGCAGAAGAGCCATTACACCGATGGCTGCTTCCTCGGTGATGTCATGAGAGTTTTTGGTTTTTTTCCACTTCTTGGCCTCTTCCGTGATTGCTTTCGGAACATCAGTCCAGGCGATCTCCCGTGTCAGTTCTTGTAAAGCACCAGTTCCCGATCGGGACACCCAATCGACGATCACACTCCTTACCATCGTATCAGAGGGCATTGTAGGCGGGTCAAGACTTAATCGGACGATGGTCGATGTCCCGCAACTGTACAGGATGGACACCAGGGGATGGATCGTTGGGAGCGACCCTAGTTCCAGTGGGGCACCAGGAGGCATTGAGTAACCTTGGGGGAAATAGAACGCGATTCTACCAACTGGCTTCGAACGATTCACGAGTTTGTTTCAGTCGAATCGGAGGCAGTCTACAAAGCTTCATCGCATATCAATCCGTTCAGATCAATTGATTAATCCTGTTATCCTACTGCGTGAACGAGTTGAAGGCGCTGCCGTTGGGCTACCCCATCTTGCGTGGCTGATCTTGTTTGTTGTTGCTGGAGTCTTTGAATACCCGATAGCATGTTGCTTCTGGGTGTCGGGGGGGATTTTTGCAATCCGCCGCGACGGGAACTTCGTCTGGATTGGTGTGAACTCATGGGCAAACGCGGGGCCACCTCTTCCGGCAACCCGAATCGGTCCGGTGATGAAGACGCGGCGGCGCAGGCCCTCGTTGTCACGTTCAACGAGTTGCGGGACGAACTCGTCAGCACGCTGGTGTACTTGCTCGGCAACCGCGACGACGCCCAGGACGCGGCGCAAGAAGCGTTTTTGAAGTGTTGGCGGGCGCGGGCCACGCTGCCCGAAATTCAGAACTTGCGGGCGTGGATCTTCCGGGTCGCCATGAATACCGCCCGCGACGTGCAGCGGAGTGCCTGGAACCGCCGGGTTAAGCCTTTAATCGGAGAGGAATTCATGACCTCGACTCGTGAACGTCTTCCGACGTTGGCACTTGAAGAGCAAGAAACGCTCGACCGACTCCGCGATGCGATTGCTCAGTTGCGGCAGGAAGAGAAAGAGGTTTTCCTCCTGCGCCAGAACGGTGACCTAACCTATGAGCAAATCGCGGAGATCCGGAGCAGCCCGGTGGGGACCGTGAAAACCCAAATGCGGTCCGCGCTCATGAAGCTGCGCAAAGTGCTGAACCCGCAAGACACCGAAACGCCGGACGGGTAACACGAATTCACCACGGAAGACACGGAAAGCACGGAAAAATAATAGTTGAGCAGTTGCGATCCTGTTAACTGGTCTCCGAGCGGAGTGACAGGTTTCTTGGAGAATGTGCTTGCTTCCGTGTTATTCCGTGTCTTCCGTGGTTCAACGTATTTCAAGGCTAATTTCCCACACTCTCATGCACCCGCGGTTCGTTCGCCCGAGCCGCCGGAGTTTATTCCATGCTCACGTGTGAATCCAGCCAGAGCCAGTTGCTCGACCATTTGTACGGTCTACTCGACCCGTCCGAAGCGGCGGCGTTGGAAGTGCATCTGTCGACTTGTGCGCACTGCGTGGCGAAGCGGGATGAGCTAGCCAAGTGGCAAGGGCTGGTCGCGTCGGCGGCCAAGGGCGAGTTCGCTAGCACGTCCTTCGCCGCACCCGTTGAGAAGCCAGCACCACTTGTTGAAGTGAACGAACCTGTCCCGTACACCGTGCGGGCCGCGTGGATGCGCTGGGTGATTGCGGCAAGTTTACTCCTGGCAACGGCGGGTTTGGGTGGACCGGCGGCGCGGGACTTGGCCGGGTACTACTGGTACAAGCCGAGTGTCGATCGGGAAGTGGACGGCTTGGAAAAGAGTCAGGCGGAACTGGCCAAACATCAACGGGAAGTTGAAGTCGTCCGGAACAATGCCAAACAGCAACTCGACGAAGCACAGGCCAAACTCGACGCCCTAACGGACACGTGGATGAAGGCGGAGCAGGTCGCCATTACCACCACGGCGGAACGCCCCTTCATCGTCGAAGTAACCGGCCCGACGACGGCGTTGGTTGGCGCGCCGAACGATTACACATTGCATGTCCGTGACAAGAACGGGCAGAAGAAAACGGTCCTCGTCGAAGCCAAGGTCAAGGACAAGGACAACGCCGAACTGTACGCCGAGAGCTTCGAGGAAGCGGACAAGGTTATCAAACTCCCGGCGTCACTGTGGACGAAAGTGAAACCCGGCAGCGAATTGACGTTGCACATCAGCGCCACCGACAAGAGCAGCGGCAAGACTGCCATCGTCACAGAAAAAGTCCGACTGCAAGACCCGGTTTACACCACGTTCTTAACCACCGACAAGCCGATGTACCGCCCCGGTGAGACGGTTTACTACCGCTCGCTCACCCTGGACCGCACCACGTTTTTGCCGTCGAACCTGGACCTAAACGTGAAGTTCGAGATTGTCTCGCCCTCGGGTCAAGTCGTTGCCGGTTCGGACTTGGTCGGGCTGGCGAAGCCGGCGACCGCGACCGGCGAACCGATGTTCGGGCCGGACGGCAAACCGATCCGGGGCGTTGGCACGGGGGCTTTCGCCCTGCCGCCGACGCTCGACGGCGGCGAATACACCGTGCGGGTGTTCGAGTTGGCGGTCAACGAACACACCACCCGCCCCGGTAGCCAACCGCTGGCGGAACGCAAGTTCATCGTCAACAAGTACACCCCGGACCGATTGCAGAAGAAGCTCGAATTCGACGGCAAAACCTACGGCCCTGGCGACAGCGTGCAAGCCAAAATCGAAGTCCGTGACCAAGCCAAAGTGTTGCCGGGGGCCACGCTCGACATCACGGTTGTGGCCAAAATCGCCGGGCAGTTGCGATCGGTTCTGCTTGACGTGGGTGCCAAAGCGACGGACAAGGACGGCAACGCCGCGATCAAGTTCACGCTACCGCCGGGTGACCTGGATGATGCCACACTCACCGTCACGGTCCGCAACGCCGGGGTGACGGAAACATTGGTTCGCAAGGTGCCGTTGGCGTCACGCAAACTCGATGTCGAGTTTTTCCCCGAAGGCGGTGATCTGGTTGTCGGTGTGCCGTGCAAAGTCTACTTCCGCGCCACGACCAACACCGGAAAGCCCGCCGACGTTCAAGGCGTGCTGACCGACGGCACCAATACCCTATCGGAAGTGAAAACGCTAACGGATGCCGACCACCCCGGTGCGAATCAAGGGCTGGGGGCGTTCACCTTCACGCCCCAAAAAGACCAGAAATACTACGTGAAGCTGAGCAAGCCGATCGGCATCATTCCGCCTGCCGAACAGGGTTACAAACTGCCAGACGTGAAGCCGAACGGCGTGATGTTGACGGTGCTGGACGGTGTTACGAAGCCGGGTGAAAAGCTGCGCGTGCAACTGGGCACGTCGGGTGCGAAACGCAACGTGGTGATCGGGGTTTATACCCGTGGCCGACCCCTGGCCCACCAAAAAGCAACGATTGAACCGGGGCAACTCACGAGCCTCGCACTCGACCTCGGCACATCGCAAATTGGCGGTGTCACCAGGGTGACAGTCTTTGAAGAAGTGGCCGAAGGCGACGACGGCAAGACGACGCTATTGCCCCTTGCAGAGCGGCTGGTGTTTCGGTCTCCGGGGCAAACGCTGAAACTCGGTTTCAACGCCACGAAAGCCGGTGGGGCTGCGGTCAAGGGGTCGTTTATCCCCGGCAACGCTGTGGAACTTTCGATCAACGCTTACGACGAAGCGGGGCGACCCAAAGCCGCGATCCTGTGGGCAGCGGTGGTGAATCAATCCGTGTTGACGATGGCCGACGAGAAGACCGCCCGCTTGCTGCCGACGCACTTCTTATTGTGCGGGGAAGTCCGCAAGCCGGACGACCTGGAACACGCCGACTTCCTGCTGACCGACCACCCGAAAGCGGCGGTCGCGCTGGACCTGTTGTTGGGTACGCAAGGCTGGCGCCGGTTCGCGGAGCAAGCCCCGGAGTCGTTCCGCCAACGGGTTCCCGCTGAAGACGCGGACCGCCTGCTCATCGTCATGGGTGCCAAAAGTCCCACGCCCATCGGTTGGAAGCCCGATGTTCGCCGCGTGTTTGATGAATACTGGCCACAGTACGAGGCGATGGCAACCGATGTGGAGTTGCTCGAAAAAGCCCAACGCAGTGGCGCGAATTTCAAAGAGACGGACGCCGCAGGGAACGCCATCCTCAGTCAACAACAGATGCACCGGAGCAAGCTGCAAGAGGTTGGCCGCGAACTCTACTTTTACAACGACACGATTGAATACCGCCGGTACTGGCTGATCGTGACGCTGCCGTTGCTCCTTGGTTGTAGCGTAATCTGTTTGGCAATTCGGGTGGCGCGGGGTGCGCAAGCACCCGAACGCCGGTGGCTGAAGATTGGCGCGCTTGGGTTTTTGCTGCTGGGACTGTTCCAGACTACAACCGTGTTGCTGACTTCGTTGGGTGACAAATCCTGGGTGGTCTACGTCCAAAAGTTGCAATCAAACGATTCGTTCAATGTCGCTATGGCCGCTCCTGCCACGGTCGTTCCACCCGGTCGAGCGCAAGACGATGACGAGAACGCTGATGCATTTCCTGGTGGCCCTGGTGGTCGTGGCGGTCCAGAGGGATTCGCTCCGCGAAATCGCCTGGAGAAGGCACTCCCGATGCAAGCCGGGAAAGCCCCCGGTGGGCCGGCGGCAATGAGGATGGCTGCTCCCAAAGCCGATGACGCGAAAAAACGTGCCGCACCACCAGAGATGATCGCGCAAGGCCGTGCCATGCCGATGCGGGATTTTGAAAAGCCAATGGTAGGCGGTGAGATGGCGGATCGGCGGATGGGAGCAAAGCTGCGGGCTAACCACATGCTGCAACTGCGCGGCGCGGGCGGGCGGTTGCAAACGGCGATGGTTCGGCAACAGCAAACCGCGATGCGCGATGGCAAGCCGCTGACGCCGGAACAACAGAATTTGTGGAGCGTCATTGAGCGGGAGATTCCCAAAACAAAACCGCTCGTGGTTCGCCAATACGCCCACACCCGACCGACTGTTGAAAGCGACAGCCAAACCCGCACCGACTTTACCGAAACACTACTGTGGCAACCCGTCATCGTGACGCCTCAAGACGGCACGGCGAAGCTGACGTTCACGTTGAGTGACGCCGTGAACGCCTATCAGGTGCTGATCGCGGGCCACACCTTGGACGGCCGCGTGGGGGCGATGACCGGCATGATCGAAGTGCGGAAGCCATTTGTCATTGAGCCGAAGTTACCCCAAGAAATCGGTTCCTCCGATAAGCTCGACATCCCCGTCGTCATGACAAACGGCACGGATGAGTCTCAAAAAGCCACTGTCACAATGGACCTGACCGGATTGAAGACCGACGGCACGGCGATCGGATTTACTGCAGAGATACCGGCGAACGGTGGCACCCGAAAAGTGGTGCGGTTGCTGCCGGAGAAGCAAGACGGCGAACTCGCCGTGAAGCTGACCGGAACCGCCGGGCTGGGGTTGCAGGACGCGGTCGAACGCAAACTGACCGTGGTGCCCGACGGCTTCCCGGTTCAAGGCGCCGTGTCCGACCTGCTAGAAAAGCAAACGACGGCCAAGCTAACGCTTCCAACCCAGTGGATCCCCGGCACGTTGAAAGCAACGGTCATGGTTTACCCAAACACCTTGTCCGAACTGCAAGCGGGGCTGGACGGCCTGTTGCGCGAACCCTACGGGTGCTTCGAGCAAACCTCGACGACGAACTACCCGAACGTGCTGATTATGGAGTACCTGAAGGAAACCAACCAAGCCAAGCCCGAGATTGCCAAGCGGGCGAAGGACTTGATGGAGAAGGGTTACGGCCGCCTCACCAGCTACGAGTGCCCGAAGACCGGCATCGACACCCGCATCGGGTTTGAGTGGTTCGGCAGTAAGGACCGTGCCCATGAAGCCCTAACCGCGTATGGTCTGGTGCAATTCACGGACATGGCCAAGGTCTATGCCGTCGATCCGGTGCTGTTGAAGCGGACCAAGGAGTTCTTGGTGAACAGCCGCGACGGCAACGGTGGGTTCAAGCGAAACAGCGTCGCGCTCGATAGCTTTGGCCGTGCCCCGAACCACGTGACCAATGCGTACATCGTGTGGGCGATCACGGAATCGGAGAAGGGGACGGCGACGCAATCGGACCTGACACGGGAGATTGACGCCCTGCTCAAACTCGCCACCGAAAAAGACGGCAAACCCGCACGTGACCCGTATTTTCTGGCACTCGTGGCCAACACGTTACTGAACCGCAGCAAGCAGGCGGAGGCAGTCACGCTGCTCCAGACCATTTCCACGATGCAAGCCAAAGACGGCAGCATTCCCGGTGCGGAGACCAGCATCACCAATTCCCAAGGCCGCGATTTGCTGATCGAAACGACGGCGTATGCGGTGCTGGGTTGGATCAAAGCGGGCCGCCCCGAACTGTTCGTGGCCAACACCCAGAACGCGATGAAGTGGGTCGGCGCGCAACGCAACGGCGGCGGTTCATTCGGCTCCACGCAATCGACGATCTTGGCGTTGAAAGCTCTCATCGAGTACGCCCGCAGCAGCAAAAAGCCTGCTGAATCCGGCACACTGCGGGTGTTCGTCGGCGGGAACGAAATCGCCAAGAAGGAATTCAGCAATCAGGACAGTGGGCCGATCGTGGTCGAAATTCCGGACGCCGACAACACCTTCAAACCAGGCGTCACCGAAGTTCGCGTCGAGACCACGACGAAGGAAAGCTACCCGCTTTCCGTGGCGTGGAGTTGCCGCACGCGCCAGCCAATCAGTTCACCGGAGTGTGCGGTGAAGCTCGATACCAAGTTGAACAAGCCCACAATGAGCGAAGGCGAATCCGTGCGGTTGGATGTGAGTGTTCAGAATCTGCAAGACAAAGCACACGGCATGGTCATCGCAATTGTCGGCATCCCGGCGGGGTTGAAGTTGCCCGAGGACATGAAGCAATTGAAGGCCCTAACCGACAAGCCAGTCGATGGCACGGAACCGACCATTAGTTACTGGGAAACCCGAGGCCGCGAACTGGTGATCTACTGGCGTGGCATGACGCCGAAGCAAGCCATCACCTTCGGTATCGACCTGATCGCCGAAATCCCCGGCGAGTACCGTGGCCCCGCCAGCCGCGCCTACCTCTACTACAACGCGGACCACAAGCACTGGATCGCGCCCGTGGATGTCACGATCAAGTAGTCGATAACCCAGGGTGCGCGACGAAACGCCGTGACCCTGGGCTGTGAGATCGAACCCCGTTCGGGGTATTCTGAGAGCACAACTTCAAAACGCGCCAGCGAGGGGTTCGGTCGGCCCCTCGCTGGCGCGTCGGGCTAACAAAATCCGCTAGACTGATAACGAAAATGCTCTCAACAGATACAACGTCTTCACTTCGTCTGGAACGAGCGTTCTAAACCTCACAATCATTAACCTCAACCAAGGCTCGCCATGTTGCCATTCACGGTGTTTGACCAAGCGCTTCCGTATGCCGATTTCTTGACTCGGTTCGGCACCCCGTCCGACCGGGAGCGGTGGGATCGGAGTCGGAGTGCAATAATTCTTGCCCCAGAACAGCAAAAGTTGTTGGGAAGTTTCACCCGACAATTACAGGTACTGGTACTGGCCGGGGCGTGGTGCGGGGATTGCTCGGCGCAGTGCCCCGCGTTCGAGCGGTTTGCCGAAGTCGCGCCGGTGCTGAAGGTTCGATACTTGGACCGCGACGCCCACCCGACTGCCCAACAGGAGTTGCAAATAAACGGCGGAAACCGTGTTCCCGTTGTGGTTTTCTTCAGTGAAGACGGCCACGAGATTTCCCGCTACGGTGAACGGCCCTTGACTGTCTATCGCAAGTTGGTCAGTGGGCTGAATCCGTTGGTACCCGCGCTGACCGCGGGTGACTATCAGGCCGCCGTGATTGCCGATTGGTTGCGAGAATTTGAACGATCCCAGTGGATTGTTCGGCTGTCCCCGCGGCTTCGCCGTTTGCATCAGGACTGATCGTACCTTAAGTTAACTGGTATTGGGCAGAACGCATTTTGCCGTGTTGATCGTAATTGTCTTCCCCGTGGTTCATGATCCGAGGCTTCGTTCATGTTCTCGTATTCGTGCCCATTCTGTTCGCAGCGCTTGTTAGCACAACCGGACCGCATTGGCCAACGGACGATCTGTCCGAAGTGTTTGCGACCGATCGTGATCCCGACTGAAAGCGTTGCCGAGACCGAAAGCCCGTACACCGACCACGGCTTCGAAATGTCATCAACTGGCGTTGACGTGGAACATTCTTTAAGCTCGTTCGCACCGATCACGCCTCCGCCCCAAGAAATACCACGGCGGCCCCAACCCGTACCTCAGCCCCAGCCCAGAGCGGTCCCACGGGCGGCACCAGCACCCCGCCGTACCATTGCGGCTCAACCTCGCAACGATGTCGGGCGCGTGATGCTGCATCACCCGACTGGGTTTGCGTCGGTTGACATTGCGGCGGAATTAACTGCGGCCTTGACAATGCGAATGAAGTCGCCACCCGATCCACCGGCGGATCTGAATTTGTCCACCGGCGGATGGTTGTTGATGTCCGTCGTCGGTGGCTTCACGTGGCTTGTGGCGATTTTCTCGGACGAACGACTGCTGCCTTTCGTCGCAGTGCTTGGCACTTTCCTGTTGGCATTCGGCTATTTCTGGGCGGCCTATCTGGCGGGGCTACACAACTGGGTGCGGGGCGTCGTGACGCTGTTGCCGCCGGTTGCACTGTGGCGAATCTGTCTGCCGTTTGGCGATAACGGCTATCGGCCGTTGCGGTTTGTGCTGACAGGTGCGCTGTTTCTCGCACTCTATTGGGTGGGTCCGCTGGCCAGTGCTGCACTGAAACCCATGTGGGCGATGTTGGAACTCACTCACCCAGAACGCTCAAACACGGTTGTGATTTCCCCAGCGGATCGGCTTAAAACCGCCGTCCAGAGTAATCAGCCCGAGAACGTCACCAGCTTGCTCGCCGATTTCGCCTCACCAGACTTAATCGCGGCGACTTCGGCGGACGAAAAGACAGCACTGATCGCGGAAATCAAAAAGCTAACTCGCACGGATGAAACCGATCGCTCCGAGGTCCGGATGACCGCGATTAACACGCTGGCAATGTGGTCCCCGAAGGAGACCCGCTTGGCGGTGCTGGTTGCGCTGCGAAGCAGTGAATCGGTGGAACGCAAAAACGCTTTGAAATTGTCGGCCCAATGGCCGGACCTCGAAATGGCCCGCGCCGTGGCGGATCGGTTGTCGAACCGCTCCGAGGAAACGCAGGCCAAAGAAATGCTGCTACTGATGCCACCTTCAACCGTCGAAGCCGCGTTGCTTCCACTGCTAAAATCCGACGACCAGATTTTCGTGCTGACCATCGCGGAGCTAATCGAGAAAATCGGTGCGGAGGATTCGATCCAGGTGTTAACCGCGATGGGTAAAACCTTCCCGAACACGACCATCCGCGACCAGATGACCCGCCACGCCGAAAACATTCGTAGTCGCCTTACTGGTGTCAAACCGAAGCCGTAATCACAACGCCGCGCGGCGTCCGGGCTTCACCGCCTGGACGTTGTGCTTTTCGGCGCACCCGCCTGCGGTCGGCAGCATCTTGTTCGGGCTACATCGGTTCGACGGGTTGAAGGCTGTTCGGAGTCGAACGAAGAATGCTAAGTCGTCTTCTGTGAACAGCTTCGCCATGAAGTCGAGTTTCTCGACGCCGATGCCGTGTTCGCCCGTCACACTGCCACCCAACCGGATGCACTCTTCGAGAATCTCCGCACTGGCCGCTAGCACTTTTTGCACCTGCACCGGGTCGCGTTCATCGAACATCAGGATCGGGTGAATGTTGCCGTCGCCCGCATGGAAGACGTTGGCAATCGCCACGCCGTACTTGAGACTCGTCGCCTGAATAAACTTCATGATTTGCGGCAGTTTCGTCCGGGGCACGACGCCGTCTTGCGTGCAATAACTCGGGTAACCCAACCGGCCAATGGTGCCGAACGCTTGCTTGCGGGCCTTCCACAGGGCTAGCCGTTCGGCTTCGGTGTTGGCTTTGCGAACTTCACGGGCGTTGCACTTCAGCGCAATCGCTTCGATGCGGTCCGCTTCGTCTTGCAACCCGGTGCTCATGCCATCGACTTCCATAATCAGCACGGCGGCGGCATCCAGGGGAAACCCGAACTTGAACGCCGCTTCGACCGCACCCAGAATCGTCTGGTCCAACAACTCCAACGCCGCCGGCACAATCCCCGCCCCAATGATGTCGCTGATCGTGTTGGTCGCGTCGTCGATCGAACCGAACACCCCGAGCAGCGTGCGGTACGCTTCCGGGTTGCGGGTGATCCGGACCCAGGCTTTCGTGACGATACCGAAGGTGCCTTCACTGCCGACAATTGCCCCCGTCAGGTCGTACCCCGGTCCGTCTTCACACGGCCCACCCGTCACCAGAACCCGACCATCCGGCAAGACCATTTCAACGCCGAGAACGTGGTTCACGGTCACGCCATACTTCAACGTGTGCGGTCCACCAGAGTTCGTGGCCACATTACCGCCGATGGTGCAGGCGCCCTGCGAACTCGGGTCCGGGGCGTAGTGGTAGCCGTGCGGTTTGAGGATGTTCGTCAGCCACACGTTCACGACGCCGGCTTCAACGATTGCATACCGATCACGGACGTTCACTTCGAGAATCTTCTTCATCCGCGCCATGCCGATCATCACCCCACCGCCCACCGGCACGCACCCCCCTGCCAAGCTCGTCCCCGCCCCACGCGCCATGAACGGAACGTCGAGTTCGTTGCACACTTTGACGATTTGCACGACCTGTTCCGTCGTGACGGGGAACACGACCACGTCCGGCTTGTTCTTCTCCACCGTGAAGCCGTCGCATTCATACACGGCCAAATCCGCCCGCGTCGTCAGCACGCCGTCCGCCCCGACAACGGCCCGCATCCGGTCAATGATGGTGGGGACTTTGCTCGCCTCCACGCGGGGCAAGGCTTGGGCGTGGCCGAAGGTCGTGGCGGTGGACATAGCGATGCGTTCCGATGAAGGTGCAGGTACGCGAGGTATTATAGAAACAGCAAATATTTCTCGGATCGCAGAATCCGGGCCAATGGCTTGGTGCTCGGCGGGGTACTGTTATCGGGGTTCGTCGAACACCATTTGAATTTACGGCAGGCTGTCGAGAAAGGCACGAGCGGCGTCAATGAGTTTCCGCGCTTGGTTCCGATCCGTAATAAACAGTTCGACCATCGACTTGACACACGACGAGTGCCGACTGCTCGGTCTTATCATACGCGCGACCGTTTTCTTGGCTGAATCCTTGCGTGCGGCAGAGGCCGTGGTGTCCTCAATTGTTCCCAGGTGGTTGCCGAGCGAATCGAGTAACTCGGCACGTTCGCGGCGAAGTTCTTCCCGATTGTTCAACTCGAAGAACGCAATTGTGACATCACCCCGACGCCGCCTTGGCCCGGTCTTCTTGACAGGAATCGCGGTGATGCCGACGAAGGCGATGATGTCGCGTGGGTCGTCGTCGATGTCTCCGATCGGCTGGACCAGGAATTGTTTCTCGTTCGCGTTCAACGTCGGCGGGTCGGTCGAAACGGTCCCGCGGGCGGAGGGCACGGGGAAATAGTTTTTCTTCAGCGGGCTGTTGCACTTCTTGCAGGACGCCGCGTAGTTCTGCAAATGGTAAGCGAGCCAGAAATAGCCCAGGGGACTGGCGGTTCCCGTGGCGAACGAGAACCCGTTCCCACCGGGCCAAACCGCCCCGGAGGACTTCGGGCGGAAGTGTTCGAGATCGTGCTCGATCCCCCCGCCGTGGTCCCCGGTGGGGAGTGACCGCTCGCAGTAGGCGCACTTGTTGTGCTGTAACTTCATGAAGACCGGTTTGACCTCGGACCAAATCGGCGAGGACTCTTCGTACCGTCCGGCGGCAATAAAACTGGCGGTGCGGGTTGCGGCTTTCGCACGCCATGTCGGCGCCGCCGCATCAACGAGGGCTTCGAGGCGAGCAAGCTTGATGGGATAACGGATCATCGGGGCGGGGCTATTGTTTGCCGTTGGTTTTGCCCGTGAGTTCCTTCAGAAACTCGACTGCGGCTTTCGGGTCATGAGTATCCGCCACTCTCCTGGCGATCGTCTTGAGCTTCTTTTCGGACGCTTCGGATCGCGGGGACAACCCAAAATAGGAACTCATTAGAATCTGATCGGCGCTGCGACCGTCCGTTTGCTCGGTAAACTCGCGGATCTGATTCTCTTCGATGACACGGATGTTCGCGGCATGAACGGTCCCTACCACGAGCGGGCTGTGGGTGGTGATGATGAACTGCATCTTCGGGAACGCCTCCGCGAGTTTCGGCACGATCTCCCGCTGCCAACCGGGGTGCAGGTGAACGTCGATGTCGTCGATCATGACGACGCCCGCGAGGTCGGTGAGTTTCCCCTTTGGGCTAACCGTGTGCATGTTGAACAGCATGTCCGCGAGTAAGCCGATGTACGATCGAAAGCCGTCCGAGAGGGCACCGAAGGGAAGGACCACGCCGTCATTGTTGAAAAGGCCTTCACCGCCCTCGCATTCGCCGGTGAACTGCGTGCGTTCGGGCAACAGGCTATTCAGCAGCTCCCGGACTTCTTTGGCACGAGTTTTCGATTTCAATGATGGATACCACGCCGCGAGCGGATACAGCGTGATGAATTCTTCAAACAACCCGGCGACACGCTGGAATCGTGGGTGTCTCCGTCGGGACCGCTGGGAATCGAGGTTTTCGAGATACTCGGAGCGACGAGAGGAGCCATAACCGAGGAGGAAAAACGTATTGCCTGGCCATTGGTTAAACTGAATACCACCCTCGGGCAAATTCGGATCGTCATCTACTACATCCAACATATTTTGAGGTACGAATAGTTCACCTTCAGAATTAGACTTTATGCAAGCCCTGTTAAAAAACGAATTGTAGAGTTCGGCTTTCAGTATCCCAGTTTCATCGCAGTAATGCGTCTCGATTTGTGCCTCACGGTCTTCAGACGCGTTCCCATGACTTCTCCGAACGAGATAGTAGGGGCGATACCCAACAGAAGTGATAATGGGCGATAGTACTCCAAGGGCAACACCTCTCAGCACACTTGTCTTCCCGGCCCCGTTGATCCCGATCAGTAACGTCACGTTCGGCAACGCTTCCTTCGGTAGCTTCTTAATGCCAGGGTAGATGAACGTCGTTTCGGCTTTCTCGAAACACCGGAAGTCGGTCATCGAAACGGATTCGACGTACATCGGTTGGTCTCACCTGTGGGTGATGGCGTGCCGCGGACAACAACTTGTTCTTGATACGACCAGCGACGATGACATTGTATCGCATTATTGCAGAGCGGTTACGCCAGCGGTTCAACCGTAACGCCGAGGGGCTGCGCTTTGGGGTTCGTCGGGTCGGCACCACAACTGTGGATTTGGTCGGCCTTCAATTCCGCAACTTCGAGTGTTCCCGTCCACGCCACCGCCTGCCCCGTTTCGTGGGCTTCGACCATGATTTGAACGCACTTTTCGAGCGTGTACCCGAACACCTTTTGCAACACGAACACCACGAACGGCATCGTGTTCGCATCGTCGTTGTGCAGCACGACCGCATACGGCGGTTGCCGCTGCGTGCGGGTATCGGTGTCGGTTTCGACATCAGGAGTCGCTGTTGTGGCCATGCCGAATTTTAGCATCATCATAACGCGGCGCGAACCCGATTTAGGTTGCAGATTGTGTTTATCATTCCCGGCGAACCGGCGATGTCAGTCGCCTGGGTGGGCTGCCACGAGCGTGTTGTAAGTTATCACCCAGGCGACTCACGTCGCCGTTTCGCCGGGAGTGCCGAAGTCCTGTGGGCTATAATTCCACTGGAACCACGATCAGCACGGATTTGCGGTGGGCGTAATATGTCTGACGATGAACGAGCACTGCAAGCTTGCATTGGCGCAAATCCGGACGATGACTTGCCGCGTCTGGTGTATGCCGATTGGTTGGAGGAACGCGACCAAGGGATTCGCGCCGAGTTCATCCGACTGCAATGCGAAATCGCCAAGCTCGAAGCCGGCCCGCGCGACATCATCAACCAAAACATCCCGCTGTGGAAACGCCAACAGGAGTTGCTGGAACGAGACTGGGCGGAGTTGCTTGGACCCGATTGGGACATGTTCGCGGGCCGCAACGTGAACGCGAGGTTGGATCGTGGCTTTGTTGGCTGGATTGCAATGAAGTCAAAGGACTTTGTTGCACTGGCGGAATTAATACCACGAGTTTGTTTTGTCGCTAAGCGAATGACCGTCGATCAGTTCTACGAAAACTCCGCAGAGATGTTGGCCGTGCCAAGTTCGACATTGGATCTGATTACGTCGATCGAGTTCGGAGAGTTTTATAGTGATCTCGAACCGTTCGACGATTTGCTGGAGTTTAACCCTGGTCAATTTGTGACTGCGGTTCCCTGGACACGCCTCCGGAGTTTGAATCTGGGACAGTGCGCATTTGGCGACGCATTGATGCCCCATCTTTTCCCTATGGGTGCCTATCCCGCCTTAACCGAACTGGACCTTTCGCACAACGACCTCACCGCCGACGGGATTATCGCCCTCATTAACTCTGGGGTTCCACAACGACTGACGCGGTTGGTGCTGGGTGGCAACCCGATCGGCGATCAAGGGGCGTTCGAGTTGGCGGATCGGGTGGGACAAAATCGCGGACTGAAACACCTCAATTTGCGTGGCACCAACCTTAGCAGCGCGGGGCAGAGTGCGTTGCTCGCCAAGTTCGGCGGGCGGGTGGATTTGTTTTAACTTGATATTCCCTACCTTGTTAGCCCGACGCGCGAGCGAGGGATCAGTCAAACCCCTCGCTCGCGCGTCGGGCTAACAAAACCACACTCGATTTCACACACGGACACTACCCCGCGTCCGGTTGCCTAGCTATACCGTTAGTTGCACGACTTCGGCTTGTGGGAAGTCGAATTCTCCCATTGATACGGCACCATGACGAACACCGCTAGGACGGACAATCCAATTGTCACCCGACCCGCACTGGGGTGGTGGCGTCCGGACATTTCCAGCCCTTCGACGGACCCGACTGACATTCGGGAGATGCTCGCGGATTTGCGGTCCGCCGTGGCCGTGGTTCATGTGCCGGAAGGGTTTGCGATGGCGCTGGGTGGGGTCGCCCAACTCGGCGGCGAGTATCCCGGATCGGGTTACCACCCGTTGGCCGCGTATTTACCGCCCCTCATGCCCGGCGATCTGGGTGACACGTCGTTCTGTGTCGCCCACGGCTTGAAGTACCCCTACATGACCGGGGCGATGGCCAACGGCATCGGGTCGGCGGACATCGTCGAAGCGATGAGCCGGGCCGGGATGCTTGGCTCGTTCGGGGCGGCGGGGCTGTCGATTGAACGGGTCACCCAAGCCATCGACCGGCTTCAGGCGACGTTGGGCGATCAGCCGTTTTGCTTCAACCTCATTCACAGCCCCAACGAACCGGCCCACGAAGCCGCCGTCACGGATTTGTACTTGCAGCGTGGGATCAAACTCGTTGAAGCCTCCGCGTACCTCGACCTCACACCGTCGATCGTGCGGTACCGGGTCGCGGGACTGATGCAGGGGCCGGACGGCGTGATTGCCTCGCATCGGGTGATTGCCAAAGTCTCGCGCGTTGAGGTGGCGACGAAGTTTTTATCGCCACCGCCGATGCGGATTTTGCAAGAACTGTTCGCAGCCGGGCAGATCACCGAACACCAAATCGCATTGACGAGCCAGGTGCCGATGTGTGACGACCTCACTGCCGAGGCCGATTCCGGCGGTCACACGGACAACCGCCCCGCACTCACGTTGTTGCCGACATTGCTCGCGTTGCGGGATCGGCTGCAGACGCAGTTTGGGTACGGCACGCCGGTCCGGGTTGGGTTGGCCGGCGGGATTGCAACACCGTCGAGCGTGGCAGCGGCCTTCAGCATGGGTGCGGCGTATGTGGTGACGGGTTCGGTGAACCAAGCCTGCGTCGAATCCGGAAGCTCGGAGCCGGTGCGGAAGATGCTCGCGGAGGCCGGGCAAGCCGATGTCGCTATGGCTCCAGCCGCCGACATGTTCGAGATGGGCGTGAAGGTTCAAGTGTTGAAGCGGGGCACGATGTTTGCGATGCGGGCCGGAAAACTGTACGAGATTTATCGACAATATCCGAGTTGGGAAGCGATTCCGCAGGCTGAGCGCGCCCAATTAGAGAAGACGTTCTTCCGGACGACGTTCACCGCCATCTGGACCGAGACCCACGATTTCTTCCAACGCCGCGACCCGACGCAACTGCCAAAAGCCGAAGCCGACCCGAAGCATAAAATGGCACTGGTGTTCCGGTGGTATCTGGGGTTGTCGTCGCGGTGGGCGAACAGCGGGGATACCACGCGGCAACTGGACTACCAAGTGTGGTGCGGCCCCGCGATGGGGGCGTTCAACGAGTGGACGAAAGGCTCGTTCCTCGAACACCCCGCGAACCGGGGCGTTGTGGTGGTTGCATTGAACCTGCTCTACGGTGCCTGCGTGCAACTCCGCCGCGAGACACTCCGCCAACACGGTATCGCCCTGCCCAGCAGTATGGTCCGGAACGGCCCAATTGAACTGAGCGAGTTGCAAGCGTGGCTTGGTTGATGAATTTCCACCACGAATCACACGAATCAGACGAATCAGTCCAAGACGGAGTACGATCAATGCTAACGAAGTTCTTGGACTGAGAACACCACGACACTTGTTAACAAATGATTTCGATTTGTTTTATTCGTCTGATTCGTGTTATTCGTGGTTATTACTCTCTATGCAAAAATCGGACAACACGTTGCACGCGACTTCTTCACCGCTCGCCATTGTGGGCTTGGGTTGCCTCTTCCCGAAATCGAGCGGGGTGGGCGCGTACTGGGCGAACATCAAGCACGCCGTCGATTGCATCACGGACGTGCCGGCGACGCACTGGAACCCCGACGACTACTTCGACGCGGACCCGAAAAAACCGGACATGACTTACGGCCGGCGTGGCGGGTTCTTGACGCCCATCGACTTCAACCCGTTCGAATTCGGCATCGCGCCACGCGACATCGAAGCGACCGACACCACGCAACTGCTCGGGCTAGTGGCCGCGAAGCAAGCGCTAACCGATGCGGGGGTGACGTTTCAGGGCCAGCACGCCGTGGACCGCGCGCGCGTTGCCGTGATTTTGGGCGTGACCGGCACGCTGGAACTGGTGATCCCGTTGGGCGCTCGGTTGGGCCACCCGAAGTGGCGTCAAGCCATGAAGGATGCGGGGATTTCCCATGAGCTTGCTGAGGACGCGGTGCAACGCATCGCTGACAGTTACGTTCCGTGGCAAGAGAACAGCTTCCCCGGTCTGTTGGGGAACGTTGTGGCCGGGCGAATTGCGAACCGGCTCGATTTGCACGGCACAAACTGCGTCGTCGATGCCGCGTGTGCGAGTTCGCTGAGTGCGTTGCACCTCGCATCAATGGAATTGACGACCGGGAAAGCAGACGTCGTCGTCACCGGCGGCACGGACACGTTCAACGACATCTTCATGTACATGTGCTTCAGCAAAACCCCCGCCCTTTCGCCGACGGGCAATAGCAAGCCGTTCGACGCTAGCGGCGACGGCACGATTTTGGGCGAAGGTCTCGGAATGGTCGTGCTGAAACGGCTAGCGGATGCGGAGCGGGACGGCGACACGATTTACGCCCTCCTCAAAGGCATCGGCACGAGCAGTGACGGCAAAGGCAACGCCATCTACGCCCCCTCCGCCGACGGGCAGAAGCGGTGTTTGAACGAGGCGTACCAGCGCGCCGGCGTCACCCCGGACACGATCGAACTCGTTGAGGCGCACGGCACCGGCACCAAAGTCGGCGACAGCGTGGAAGCCGCAGCGCTTGCCGAAGTTTTTAACGCGGTCTCGTCCCAGAAGGCCCGACCGTGGTGTGCGATCGGCTCCGTGAAGTCGCAAGTCGGGCACACGAAAGCGGCAGCGGGTGCGGCAGGGTTGATTAAAGCGGTCCTGGCGCTGCATTACAAAGTGCTGCCGCCGACGATCAAAGTGACCCAACCCGTCGAACCGCTGCGGGTCGGCGATTCGCCGTTTTACGTCAACACCCAGATGCGGCCGTGGTTGCCGCGTGCCGAACACCCCAGGCGTGCGGGTCTATCTGCGTTTGGCTTCGGCGGCAGTAACTTCCACGCCGTGCTGGAAGAACACCAACCCGCGAAGCGAGAAACCGATTGGGACGGTCTCGTCGAAATCCTGGCGATTTCCGGGGCGACCGGACAAGAGATTGCCACGGAATTGAATACGCGATTGGGCGAGCTATCCTGGAAAGCCTTCAGCCGGGCTGCGGAAGCGTCGCGGGCGGCGTTCAACTCTGCCGCACCGTGTCGGTTAGTGATCGTGGCCCACCGGGACACGACGGATTTGGCGAAGCTAATCACGACGGTGAAAGCCAAACTGACGGCGGACCCGATGGCAACGTCTTATTCACAGAATGGCGCCTACTTTGGCACCGGCACGCCGGGCAAACTTGGCGTGTTGTTCCCCGGTCAAGGGTCGCAGTACGTCGGCATGTTACGTGAATTGACCTGCCTGTTCCCCGAGATGCTCGACACGCTGGCCAATGCGAACGCCGAGGTTGTTGCCCAGCACGGTGATGAGTCTGATGCCCGTCGGCTCTCGGATCATGTGTACCCACCCACAAGTTTTGAGGCGGATGCGAAGACTCTCCACGAAACCGCACTTCGTGCCACGGAAGTCGCGCAGCCGGCAATTGGTGCCGTCAGTTTCGGTGCGTGGCGGATGTTGAGCGAGCGGTTCGGACTGAACGCGGATGCGTTCGCCGGGCACAGCTACGGGGAACTTCCCGCCCTCGCGGCTGCCGGGCGATTCCGGGTGCAAGACCTGTTTGCGTTGTCGCGGCTGCGGGGCAAATTGATGGCCCAGCAAAAGATGGGCGATCCGGGTTCCATGCTCGCGGTGTTCACGACGGTGGACCGCATCGAAGGGCTTGTGGCGCAAAACACCCTCACTGTTGTTCCGGCGAATTACAACTCCCCGTCCCAGACCGTGCTATCCGGGGCGACTGCCGAGATTCAGCGTGCGGAGCAAGTCTTCAACGATGTTGGTGTTCGTGCGATTCGGGTGCCGGTGGCGGCGGCGTTTCACAGTTCATTTGTGTCGGATGCCGCAACGCCGTTCCGGCTGGCACTGGATGGCGTGGACTTTCTGCCCGGATCGAAACCCGTGTTCGCCAACACGACGGCGGCGGAATATCCCGCTGACACGACGGCCACACGCGAATTGCTCGGCCATCAACTCGCCAAGCCGGTGGCGTTTGTCGATCAGATTCGCGCCATGATTCAGGCGGGGGTGAAAACTTTCGTCGAAGTGGGACCAGGTTCGGTACTGACTCGGTTGGTTGAAGCGACGTTAACCGAGACGCAAGCGGATGCCGAAGTGTTTGCCCTCGATGCGTCCACCGGGAAGCGCTCGGGTGTGCTAGACTTGGGGCACGTTCTTGCGCGACTCGCATCGCGTGGGTATACTGTTCGATTGACGGAATGGGAACGGGGAAGCCGCTGTCGCCCGACGCCGGACCCGAAACCGGGGCACACGGTGCCGATTTGCGGTGCGAACTCCGTTCTGCCCCGGCCCAAGCGTGCGCCTCGTGCTCCCGCACTGCCGGAGACGGGGGCTGCCAACCCGTCGTCCGCAATCGTTGCGTTAACAAGTGACCGCCGTGTTTCGATTTCTCGTGTGGGTACTTCGATGTCCGATCCCGCTGGGTTGCACCAGGCCCTGCAGTTAACTCAACAGACGCTCGCGGCTTTGCACCAATTGCAAGACCAGACGGCCAAACTGCACCGGCAGTTCCTCGATTCGCAGGCCCAAGCCCAGCAAACGCTTCACAACTTAGTGCTGCAACAAAATGCGTTGTTGTTCCCCGGCGCCACGCCAGCCCTGTTGTCGTTGATCCCCGCTCCGATGACCCCGGTTGTTGCACCGGCCCCTGTTGTGATTGCGGCCCCCGCTTTGCGTAAACCCGAACCGGAACTCGCTAATCGGCTGGTCACGGCACCGCCGGTAATGACTCCGGCCCCACGAGTTGCTGCCCAAACTAACGGCACACATGCTTCCGGTTTACTAAACCACGTCGAGCAGATTTTGTTGGGCGTTGTCTCCGAGAAGACGGGCTACCCGACCGACATGCTGGATTTGGGCATGACGTTGGATTCGGACTTGGGCGTGGATTCGATTAAGCGGGTGGAAATCCTGGCCGCGCTGCAAGAAAAACTTCCGAACGCCCCCGTCGTCAAACCGGAACACCTCGGGACGCTTCACACGCTCCAAGACATCGTGGCGTTCCTGAGTGGCCGTGCCCAAAATGCCACGGTCGCGTTTGAACCCAGTTTCGTCCCGATGGTGACGGCAGCGTCCGCCTCGGTCATGGCCTACGACCTGTCGATTCCCACGTCACCACGACCAATCGGCTTGACTGAGTCGGAGAACATCGAGCAGATTTTGCTGGGCGTTGTCTCCGAGAAGACGGGCTACCCGACCGACATGCTGGATTTGGGTATGACGTTGGATTCGGACTTGGGCGTCGATTCGATTAAGCGGGTGGAAATCCTGTCCGCGCTGCAAGAAAAGCTACCCCATGCGCCGTTGGTCAAGCCGGAACATCTGGGGACACTCCATACCCTCCACGACATCGTGGCGTTCCTTTCGACGGACGCGAATGCGTTTCCGAACCCGGTGATGCGGACGCCGCCGAAGTCGGAGGACGTGACGTTTTCCGGCCCCCCGACCGTGGCGATGGAGAAAATCGCGTTCGTCGGTCCGGATTCCGGGACCAGTTTCCTGCCGGTTCCCGCCAACCGAGCGGTACCCGATCTGGACCCGACGCTGTCCGAACTGCTCGCGCCACGCACCGAACCACTGGGACAGTTCCGACCTCAAGCCGCGACCGAATCCACACTCATTTCGGTTCGCGCCGTCACCACGCCGACGGTTCCTTCCTCCCGCTCGGCTCCAAACGTCAACGCACCAGGATTGCCGGACGGAATGCCCTCGGAGCCGTCCCGAACGTCGGTGATGGCCGTGAACGTCGAGAACGTTGACCGAAGCATTTTGCAAGTGATTGATCTCGATCTCGCCAGCGGGCGGCCGCGATTGCCGTTGCCGGACGGGTGTGAAATTTGGGTCGTCGGGCAGGCCAACGATTCGTTCACCCTCGAACTCGTTGCCGCGCTCAGTTCCACGAAGTTCCAGGTCAAACAGTACCCGTGGCTCGATCCGGATTTCGCCAAGCCGACTGGCACGCCGGCGGCACTGATTCTGGTGGCCCCGGCGTCACCGGGGAATACGCCGCTCAACCGATTGGGGTTTCGCTGGATGCAATTCACGGGTGTGAAGTTGCGTCAGAACGTGCGCCAAATCTCCGCCACGTTGATCGCAACGGTCGGGCGCCTGGACGGTGAATTCGGCCTCGGCGAACTCGACCCGGCGACGGACCCCACGATCGGCGGGTTGGCGGGTCTCATCAAAACAGCGCGGTTGGAGTGGCCCGAGTTGAGCGTGAAAGCCATTGACTTGGCGGCGAAATTCGCGGACCAAGCCCCACGGGATGCGGCAGCAGCGGTCGTGGATGAGCTACTTCTTGCTGGGCCGACGGAAGTCGGCATTGCCGCGAAACACCGCTGCACCCTCGAACTCGCGCGGACCATCCGGCGAACCATGACGAGTGGCCCCGTGTTGAATTCCAAAGACGTGGTGCTGATTACGGGCGGGGCACGTGGCGTCACTGCTGAAGTTGCGATCGCGTTAGCCGATGCTTACAAATCCACGATCATCCTGACCGGGCGGACGCCGTTGCCGACGACGGCGGAACCCAGTTGGCTCCGGTCGTTGACCGACGAACCTGCAATCAAGCGCGCCATCGCCGAACACCTCGGCGCGGCCGGGTCGCCAAAATCGGTCGGGGAATTCTTCAACAAGACCCTCTCGCAACGCGAAGTGACCCGCACGATCGCCAGCATTGAACGGACCGGCGCGAAGGTGGCGTATTTCCCGGTGAACGTGGCCAACGGGCGGCAGATCGCGGACTTGATCCACCAAGCCAAAATGAAATTTGGCCCCATCACGGCCCTGGTCCACGGCGCTGGGGTGATTGCGGACAAGCGGATTGAAGACCTCACACCGGAACAGTTTGATGCCGTGTATTCCACCAAGGTCGATGGGTTGCGAAACCTGCTGGACTTACTCGCCCACCAAGATTTGAAAGCCATCTTGCTGTTCAGTTCCACGACCGCCCGGTTCGGTCGGATTGGTCAACTTGCCTATGCCGTGGCGAACGAAGTGCTGAATAAAACCGCCCAAGTCGAAGCCCGACGGCGACCGAATTCGCGCGTCGTGGCGATCAACTGGGGGCCGTGGGAAGGGGG
>JAYVXO010000100.1:0-6016 GCA_043785105.1 Fimbriiglobus sp. | reverse complement strand
AGTACCCACCCAGCACGCCGACGAGTTCAAGTCGCTGATGACCCTGAAGTTCCAGACCTTCAAAGACGTATCACTCCTGGCCGCGTAATGTATAATTGCCGTCAACGGGTGGAGTGAAGGGCACTTGGCGATCATCTATTTGGTGGCCGGATTTTGCACCCTGATCGGCATGAACGTGATCGGGCTGATGTCCGACCGCTACGGCAAACGGCGGGTGTTCTTGGTGCTGGCGTCGCTGGCGATTGTCGTCAGTATCGGTATCACGAATTTGCCACCCGTTCACCTTGCGGTCGGAACACTCGCCTTAAGCCTGTTCATGGTGTGCGCTGCGGGCCGGATGGTTCCCGCCCAAGCGATGCTGATCGGGGTGGCCGCGCCGCAGATTCGCGGCGCCTTCATGAGCCTCAACACCGCCGTCCAACAATTTGCGACCGGATTGGCACCCGAGATCGCCGGGAACATCATGGACTTGGGCGACCCCAAAACGATGAACATGTACTGGCTGGTGGGTATCGTGGCAGCCACCTCGGCGCTGATCTCACTGGTGCTGTCCGGCTACATTCGTCCCGCGAAAACGGACGGGATGAAAGTGGGTGTTGCGCAATCGGCAGTCAGTGTGAAAGCGAATCCAGAGCCAGCCGCTGTGGTCGCCTGACGGGTCTCGCACCGTACTGCGACTCCTCCAGAGTCGGAGAACCTTTGGCAACGGTGACCTGGGGTCGCCGACGCGACCCCAGGCTAATGGCTGCAATCCCTTCGGGATAAAAACAGCCCGAGGCATCTCGGTAGGGATGCCAGCCATTAGCCTGGGGTTGAGCGCAGTGACACCCCAGGTCGCTTTCACCCGTGCCAAAACCAGCATGACTTTAGAAACCCAACAACCCTGACTTCCGATCAGCCTAAACGATCACCCGGTTGATCGGGGTCTGGGTTTCCATGTGCGTTCCCTACGCCAGTGCTGAATGCGGTTCACTTTGATAAACTCACACTATGAACGGAACCACACTGACATTTGCCCTGCTGGCGGCGGGCGCGGGGGCTTGCATTGCGTTGCAGGCGACGGCGAACAGCAAGTTTCGCGCGAACCTCGACAGCCCACTTTACGCGGCATTTTTCTCGATTTGTGGGACGATCATCGTTGCCAGTTTTGCGATGCTACTCCTACGCCCCGCGTTGCCATCGAAGGAATCGTTCGCGTCCACGCAATGGTGGAACTGGATCGGCGGGCCGCTTGGCGCGTTGATTGTGTTGGCCGGTGCGGTCCTCACCCAACAACTTGGCGCCGCGAAGTTCATCGCACTGGTTGTGGCGGGGCAACTGATTTGTTCCTTGGTGCTGGACCATTACGGTTTGCTGGGTCTCAACGAGAAAACCATCACGCCCGGCCGGGTTCTCGGTGCGGTACTTGTGGTGGCCGGTGTGGTGTGCATCAAGTATCTGTGAAATCATGAATCCCATCGACTCACTGTTTCAACGGTTGCGGGCGGAAAACCGCAAGGCGTTCATTCCGTTCCTGCCTGCGGGCGACCCGGACATGGCCTTGACCCGCGACGCCATCGTCGCGGTGGCCGGTGCGGGCGCCAGCCTCATTGAAGTGGGCTTTCCGTTCTCCGATCCGATTGCGGACGGGCCGGTGATTCAAGAATCCTACACACGGGCCTTGAGCAAGAACTTGAAGCTGGCGGACATCTTCAGCACGCTCAAAACGATCACCACGACACCCGGTTGGCAAACACCGCTGGTTGCGATGTCGTCCTATTCGATCATCTGGAAGAAGGGACCAGAGCAGTTCATCACGGACGCCCAAGCCGCTGGTTTGTCCGGTGCTGTCGTCCCCGATTTGCCGGTCGAAGAAGCAGAGGAACTGGCGAAGCGGTGCCGGGACTGCGGGTTTGCCCTGATCTTGTTAGTGACCCCGACGACATCCCCGGAGCGGGCCGCGAAGATCGTCGCCGCCTGTTCGGGGTTTGTTTACGTGGTGAGCATCGTCGGCATCACCGGAGATAAATCCGGCGTCCCCGGCCAGATTCAAGAAATGATGACCCGCCTGCGGACCATGACGGACAAACCGCTCTGCGTCGGCTTCGGTGTGAGTCGTCCCGATCAAGTGCGAGAATTGCGCGACATCGCTGACGGTGTGATTGTCGGAACAGCCCTGGTGCGGAAACTAAACGGGGCGAACACCCCAGAAGGACGAGTCCAAGCCGTGTCCGAGATTCGCCAATTGGTTTCCGATCTCAGCATGGCTTTGAACGAGTGAGTGATTAGCCACGGCTAACTGTCGGCAACTTCGACACAGCGGCCACGAAAATATGCCGCAAATGAAACGATGTCTTGTGGTGTCGCAGAATGTAAGCCATAATGCGACGCATCTCACCGCTTGGAGGCGGTATTTTCCGTACAACCGCTCAGGTTGCCCGCACATGTCCGATCGCTACGACGACGATATTTTCGTACTCAATGGTCGCCTACGCTCGGACGTGACCGACCATCCCACGGCCTGCGCGCTGCGAGAGTCCCTGACCCATGCCCGGTCCACGAATTGGGACAGTGTTCGGACGCCACACCTGTTCATGGGGTTGCTTTCGGTAGCCGATCCAGGGGTTTTCAACTGGGCGAACCGATTGAACGCGGATCTCGGGAAGCTACTCGATCAATTCCGCGACCTGTTCTATCAAGATGCCGAACCCGTTCCGCCACTGCAACTCAACCGCGAATTTCTCTCCGATAATGTCATCCGCGTCCTCCGCGATTCCGCCGCCCGTGCCAGCGACTATGGCCGATCGTCGTTCACCCAAATGGACCTACTCATCACGCTCTTCACCGCACCGAATAGCATCGTCACCGAGTGCTTCGAGCGCATCGGCGTCTCCGCCGCCCGATTGACCGAACTCGCGGTACTTGCGGAGCAAGAAAGCAGTGGTGTGTAAGAACGGGATTTTGGAACAAAACGGCACAAACGAAGAAAGCCCATGAACGATCGTTCATGGGCTTTTCTTGTTCTACTCTACAGTATCAGCAGTGTCAGTTGAGTTCCTACTCAAGCAACAAGTTCGGCTCCCAGCCGACGCGCTCGGCGTTGGCACGGAGTTTTTCGAGCGCTCGGTTTTGAATCTGGCGAACTCGCTCTTTGCTAATTCGCAACAGATGGCCAATCTGACGGAGGCTGTGCGTGCCGCTGCCGGTGAGGCCGAACCGAAGGTCGAGAACCTTTTTTTCACGGGGACGCAGGTTGTCCATCAGGAACCGCAACGCTTCTTGACGCTCGTTGTTTTCTTGCAGCGTTAAGGTTTGCGTGTCGGGCATCGCTTCGGTCAATTTGAAATCGCTGTCGTCATCCAGGACGGCGTTCAAGCTGACTGGGGTACGAGTTGCGGTCTGGAGATGGTTCAGATGCTCCAGACTGCTACCAGTACGGTTGGCTAATTCTTGCGGACTTGGCAGGTGCTGGCCACCGTGGGCAAGGGCTTCGGATTCCTGTTGAAGCAGGCCGAGTTCTTGCAAGTGGTGCGGGCTAAGGCTGACCAAGTGGCTTTGGCGGGCGACGGCAATTTGCAGCGTTTGGCGAATCCACCACGTTGCATACGTTGCCAGCCTGGTGCCGTGGCTCACGTCGAAGCGGTCGATCGCTTGCATGAGGCCGCAAACGGCTTCTTGCAGGAGGTCCGCGTAGCTGAGGCTGTGGTGCCGGAACCGTTTCGCCACGTGGGCGGCGAGGCGGATGTTTGCCGAGGCTAATCGGTGCTTGAAGTGGACGTATCGGTCGTGGAGACGACGGACGGCCAGCACTTCCCGCTGTTCTTTCAGGCAATTGTCACGGATGAACTGGGCCATCGGCCACGGTTCGAGTGGCGGTTTGTTGACCCGCAAGTCCGAGAAGTGGCGAATGAGCACTCGGACCAGATCGGTCTTACATTCCCAGAAGCTGGTGAGCAGTTCGCGTTCTTCTTCGGGAGTCAGCAGGTCAGAGGAAAAAGTCGTGAGCTGGGGTTCAGCCTCTGTAACCGGAACTGACGGAACCGCACGCTTCCGCCTGGCAGTCTTCATGGTCACCTTTCCCCTTGTTGCAACGTGTTGCAAATTAAAAAAGTTTTGCGAATCGTGGCCATATGGCCTAACCCCCAGCAGGGCAATGGGTTCGTATGGCAAACCGTGGTGTTAAACAACACGATCACCACTCCACCCAAAGTCAACGGACGCACTCGGCGTCAGTTCTCGCGGGGGGCGACCGGAAACGTCCGGTCGAAATCCACTAACCGGACACAACCGGAGTTGCTTCCGGATGCTCGGATGAGGGGAAAGGGTTTGAGCCGTACAAGACGGCGTTGGCGGAGGCGATGGTCAAACGAAAAAACCCGACCGAGTCTGTTCCAACTTACGCCCAGAAACCGAAACTTCGTCTGAATCGTCATCTGAAAGCGACGGTTGGCCCTGCTAATAGTCAGGGTGGGTCGAGCCATTTAGCCATCAGCCAACTTCGCGGAAAAGCCCTGTTTCATCCCCTTGTCATCGAAGCCCTTGGATTGTAAGCGGCTTTTTCAATCTGTTCAAGCACCTGATTTGAATAATTACCCGATTTTTCTCCGTAACCGATCCGTGTTGCCCATACGGTACAACTTCCAACACACGACAATAGAGTAATTATCGGCTAGATTGAGTCGCTGCCACAACTTGAATGTCTTCCGCCACAATAACATCCGACCGATGGACTGATTTTTTGTGACATCTTCACAAACTATGAGTTAAACTTCCACGATTACAGTAGTCGTAGTTGTTATGCCAGAAACGACTTGATCCCGGACGCCGCTGGATCGGCAAGGTGGTTCGACTTGAATCCAATAGTCCGCGATCAATCGGTCGAGGAGACCGCGATTGACTCCCATGCCCTGTTAAATACCACCCGTTCCCGCTGTTCCGTGCTCATAGTTGACGACGAGCCGTCGATTTTGGCGCTGCTCGTCGGGCAACTCAGCCATGAATTTGACGTTCAGACCGCCTGCACCGTCGAGCAAACCCGTCAAATTCTGACGAGCCGGCCGTTTGACATCGTGCTGACCGATCTTCAATTGCCAGACGGTACCGGAATCCAACTCCTGGACTGGGTTCACCGACACACCCCCCGAACCGCACGGGTGCTTCTCAGTGGTACGGCGCGAATCGAAGATGCCGCCGACGCAATCAACTGTAGCCGCGTTCACCGATTGATCTTGAAACCCTGGCGGTCAGAAGACCTTCTAACAAGCTTGCGGTCTGTGGCCCGCACCTTACTCCTAGAACGAAGTCATGAACTGTTGCAAGATGATTTGCGACGGTCCCATCTGGAATTGGAGCAGCGAGTCACGGACCGGACTCGGGAGTTGGAACATGCGATGCACCAACTTCAGATGAAGAATCAGATTCTCGAAAAAATGGCCCTCACCGACGCCCTGACGAGTCTCCCGAACCGCCGGGCGATTGAACTCATCGCGCGTAAAGAATTGCTCCGCCGAACCCGAACCCCCGCAGCCATTGCGTTCGGCCTCGTGGACGCGGACCGTTTCAAGCTCATCAACTCGAAGTATTTGCTCAGTGGTGGCGATCATGTTTTGACATGGCTGGGTCAAACTCTGCAACAGGCAATTCGTGCCACCGATGCTCTGGGACGGGTGGGCGGCGAAGAATTTATGGTCGTCGCCCCCAACACCGAACTTCCTGGGGTCGAAGTTCTAGCAGAGCGACTCCGCAGCATGGTGGCTGACAGTGCCGCGATCTACCACAACGAACGAATCCCGGTCACGGTGAGTGTCGGCTTAGCGGTCGCCCCGATCGGGGTGACGGTGGGCTACGAACAATTGCGCGAGATGGCAGCAGAGGCCCTGTCCCAAGCCAAGGCCAAGGGCCGAAACCGCTACATCATTCACGTGGCGAAGTAAGGCATTCGTTAGACTCGCTGCAGAATAAGCCGCAGGTGGGTATGGCGGTGGGATGAACCTTTCCGACAAGCTCAAAAAGAAACCCTCCACCTTTCGCACCTTGA
>JAYVXO010000099.1:0-18155 GCA_043785105.1 Fimbriiglobus sp. | reverse complement strand
GGCGGCCATTCGGGACTCCCTTCCGTTGTGAGAAGGAGAGTAGAACAGAATCTAGCTCACAGAAAAAGATCATTTACTACCGGGCAGAGTATAACAGGTGGTCCGCACATGGACGATCACGACAGTGCGCGACTGGTGATTCGGTTTATCCCGAACTACAAAAGCAACTGGCACAACTGGCACCGAATCACCCACGCTGACAAGTCGTACACCTTTTGGGCTGCGGAAAAGAACGAACCCGTCGATTGGGTGAATCTGGGTCTGGTTCGGACGGCCATTCGTGGCGGGAAGTTTCACGTGTTGTTCCCAGAGCTAACGAAACCGGACGCGAAAGCGCCGCCGGAGTAAGTTTTGCAGGTCAAGGTCGAGCTTCGACCTTGACCTGCAAAACTTGAAACCCTGGAAAGCACCCCTCCTCGCACCCGCACTTGTCGTTCACCCAGCCCCTTCGCTATATTCACTGCTTCGGCTGCATCCGGCTTCGCTGTTCCTCGTGTGCTTTGGCCGACACGCGGTAAGGTTCGGTGAGGGGAATTTTTCGCTATGACTGAGACATTGATTGACCTTCGCGCACTTCTGGTGGAACGCGAAGAGTTTGAAGGCAGCATGGTTTCCAAGCTGCGGGAAGGGCTGGCCCAAGGCGGGCCGCAAGTCAAAGCCTTGAAGGAAATCAACGAAACGCTGACGAAACGACTCGCCGCTGCTCAACCGGCGCAACAGAAAAAGTTGCACCTCAAGCTCGGCGTCGTGGCGTTCTTCCTCGGCAAAATGACCGACGCGGTGGAACAACTCAAGCAATCCGAAGGGCCACTCGCGGCGTTCTTCCTCGGGCGTGCCCATGCCCAACGGGGCGAGTATGACGACGCGCTGAAGTCGTTTGAGCGCGCCGAGAAAACGGGCTACGCCGCGCAGCAAGTCCAACTGCAACGCGCCGGCGTGCTGCGGTTGCAATTGCACATTGGTGAAGCAAAAACGATTCTGGCGAAGCTGAAGGACATGGCCGCCCACAACGCGGAATATCACTACCAAGAAGGCGGCATTGCCGAGGCCGAAGGCGACGTGCCCCGCGCCGCGAAGTCTTACGAACGGGCCGTGGAACTGGACCCGGCGCATACTGGTGCGCTCTTCCGACTCGGGTTTTTGAACGACCTGAGTGGCAACGATGTCGAAGCGATCGGGTACTACGAAAAGTGCTTGAAGCACCCGCCCGTTGGCAAGGGCGTGCTGTACAACCTCGGCGTGCTTTATGAAGATAACGGCCAGTTCGATAAGGCCACGGACTGCTACCGCCGCCTGCACAAAGCCGACCCCTTGGACGAACGCGCCCGGTTGTTCTTCAAGGACGCTGAGCAGTCGATGACGATGTATTACAGCCCGGAAGACGAGCAAATCAGCGTGCAGTTCCGCCAAGTGATGGAAGTGCCAATCACCGATTTTGAACTGTCGGTGCGGTCACGCAACTGCTTGAAGCGGATGAACATCCGCACCCTCGGGGACTTGACCCGCGCCACGGAACCGCAACTCCTGGCGAGCAAGAACTTCGGCGAAACGTCGCTGGACGAAATCAAAATCATCCTGTCGCAAAAGGGCCTGCGCATCGGCCAATCGCTCGAACAGGGGCAACAGTACGAGTTCCGCTACCGCCCGCAACAGAACCTGTCCGTCGAAGAACAAGCGGTTCTCAACAAGCCGGTCAGCGAACTGAACCTCTCAGTGCGTGCCCGCAAGTGCATGAACCGGCTCAACATCGCCACCCTCGGCGACCTCTGCCAACGCACCTCCGACGAACTTCTGGAAGCGAAGAACTTCGGCATCACGTCCCTGACCGAAGTGAAAGAAAAGCTCACCGGGCTAGGGCTAAAACTCCGTGGGGACTGATCGAGGGACACGCGCTACTCAGAATCGATTTCACCACAGAGGGCACAGAGAGCCACAGAGTCAAGCCATAAAAACATGTTTTGGTTTGCTCTGTGGTTCTCTGTGCCCTTGTATGTTTCCAAAGTACCACACAAGTGATTGACTGAAGCCACCTGGGGAGTGGATTGATCGTCCACTCCCCAGGGGTCGCCGACCGATCGAATGTGCCTGGGTTTAACCAAGACCGTCACAGAGCAGGATCGTCGGCGACCGCGGGTCCGGAGTCCGAACAGTCGATTGAGCTGACCCGATTCGTTCGCGCGTCACGCTCGCATTTGCAAGACCGGAACACACACCCTGGGAGTCTCTCATGGCCGCACCTGCCCACGTCGGAATCGATGCCTCCATGCTGAGACGCGATGGTTGCATTCTACCATCTCGCCAGCTCTTCCGCGTGGACAACACGATTGAAGGACATCGGCAACTCGTCGAAAAACGCACGCCGTTGAACCCCGCCCGCGTCGTCGTCGAAAGCACTGGCGGGTACGAGACGCCGGTGGCCCAAGCCCTGGTCGTCGCGGGCCTGCCGACCGCGCGGGTTCATCCCGGACGGGTGCGGAACTTCGCCCGCTCGCAGGGGCAACTGGCCAAGACCGACGCACTCGATGCGGAGATCCTGGCCAAGTATTCCGCCGCGTCCGCCGCGCTGCCGTTGCGCGACATCACCTCGCCCAAAGCCCACGAATTACGGGACTTGGTGGGCCGCCGCCGTCAACTCGTCGAGGCCGATGTGGCCGAGAGCAACCGCCTCGACAAGCCCCTCGCCCCGGCGACCCGCAAGAGCATCGAGCGGGTCCGCAAACTCCTGGGCCGCGAGATCACCGTCATCGACAAAGCCATCGACACGCTCATCGCGTCCGACGAGCCGTGGAAGCAGACCGACACGTTGTCGCAATCGGTTCACGGGGGCGGCCCGCAGACCAGCCGCATCCGGATCGCCGAGTTGCCGGAGCTGGGTCAACTCAACCGTCAGAAGGTGGCGGCCGTGGTGGGAGTCGCGCCGTACAACTGCGACAGCGGCCAGCAGCACGGCCAACGTCACATCCGTGGCGGTCGAGCGAGTGTGCGGTCGGTGCTGGACATGGCCGCCCTCACCGCCCAACGCTGCAACCCGGTGATGAAAGCGTTCCGCGACCGCCTGAAGGCCCTGAACAAACCGGGCAAGGTCATCCTAACGGCGATCATGCGGAAGCTACTCACCACCCTGAACGCCATCCTCAAAACCCAAACACCGTGGCGAAATCAAAAACTCGAAATCGCCTAAAAATGTCCTTGACAAAGAACACAGTCGCTCTGTGGTGAATCGTTTTTTTATATCATCAAAGCTGGTCATTCACACAGTTGAACTATGGCGATCTCCTTCCAAATTCTGTATCGTGATGGCCGTGCGAGAACGGGGTTGCTCTCGACGCCACACGGACCTGTGACCACGCCGATTTTTATGCCGGTCGGGACGCAAGCCACGGTCAAGGGGTTGACGCCGGACCAGATTGCGGGCACTGGTGCGCGGATCATTTTGGGCAACACGTACCACTTGGCGTTACGGCCCGGTGATGAGTTGGTTGCGGAGCTTGGTGGGTTGCACAAGTTCATGAATTGGACCGGGCCGATCCTGACCGATTCGGGCGGGTATCAAGTTTTTAGCCTCGCCGAGCAACGCAAGATCACGGACCACGGTGCGAAGTTTCGCTCGCACATTGACGGCTCGCTGCTCGAACTCACGCCGGAAAAGGCGGTCGAGATTCAGCAAAATCTCGGCTCCGACATTGCGATGGTCCTCGACGAATGCCCGCCGGGGGAGGCACCGCCGGACATCCTGCAAGCGGCCGTGCGGCGGTCGTTGCTGTGGGCAGAGCGGTGCCAGAAACACCACACCCGCCCGGACCAATCGCTGTTTGCGATCGTCCAGGGTGGCACCGACATTGGCCTGCGCGAAGGGTGTGCGAAGGAACTCGTGGCGATGGACTTCCCCGGCTACGCGCTCGGTGGCTTTAGCGTCGGGGAAAGTCCCACGTCCATGCACGCGGCGTTACCGGAGTGTGCATCGTTTCTGCCGGGGAATAAGCCCCGTTACCTGATGGGTGTGGGCCGTCCGGAAGATTTGCTCGTCGGGGTGGCGGCGGGGATCGACCTGTTCGATTGTGTGATGCCGACCCGTAGTGGTCGGAACGCGCTGGCGTTCACGGACGAAGGCCAACTCCGAATGCGAAACGCCTGCCACCGGCGAGATTCCGCCCCGTTGTCGTCCCGTTGCCACTGTTACACCTGCATAAACTTTAGCCGGGCGTACTTGCACCACCTGTTTTCAGCGAACGAGATGCTCGGGCCGACGTTGCTGAGCCTACACAACATTGCGTACTATTTGCAACTGATGGCGGACGCCCGAACCGCGATCACCGAAGGCCGGTTTGCTGCGTTTCAGGCGGCGTGCCTTGCCCGTTGGAAACCAGCGCTCTAGCATGACGGTTCCGAATTTGCCGAACCTGCCGAGCCGCGAGGCGTCATGCTCGCGGCTCGTAGCGATGGGATACTCAATGTCGTCGTTTGTACTGATTGCTCAAGACCCCGCCCAAGCGCCGGGCGGCTTCTTCGGCGGACCGCTGTTCATGCCCGTGATGATCGGCATGATGGTGATCTTTTACCTCGTCGTGATTTTGCCGCAATCCCGGCGGACGAAACGGGAACAGTCCCAGTTGATGAACAGCTTGAAACCAGGCACCAAAGTCATCACCGCGTCCGGGATCGTGGCCATCATCGTGAAGGCTAAAGACGGCGAAGACGAACTCACCGTGAAGTCGGAAGACACCAAACTCCGCATCCTGCGCAGTTCAATCGTTCGCGTCCTGGGTTCGGAAGAAGTCGCAGAAACCAAGTAATTTGACTAACAGCCTACGGATTTTCATCCGGGGGCGTTCTAAACTTTGACCCTCACATGACGTGGGGTGTTCGGGCGATTAACTGAAGGCGAGCCATGCGTCGTAACTTTTTACTCGGGCTTCTCATCTGCTTGATCCCGGCCACGTTAGCAGGTGTGCGCGTCGGGTGGGCGTTCCTGAACGAGTCGAAGGGCCAAGCGGGCTTTCGGCGCGGGATCGACCTCGCCGGTGGGACCATCCTGGTCTACGAAGTGAACGTCGAGCGGTCGCTGAAGGGCAAGAAAGGCGAAGACGGTCAACAAGCGACCGGGTTGTCGTCCGACGAGATCAAGAAGCTGGCGGAAAACCTGAAACGCCGAATCGACCCCGCCGACTTACGCAACGTCATCGTGCGGCCAGTCGGCAGTACGCGGATCGAAATTATCCTGCCACGGGCTGGCTCCACGAGCGGCGAAAAAGAAGGCAACACGGAAGACTTCGTGCAAGAAGTGAAGGGACTCGTGCGCCAAGTGGGCGTGCTGGAGTTCCGCATCGTGGCCAACACCACCGACGACCGCGAGGGTATTGACGAAGCCCGCCGCACCCTCGAAAAAGCTGCGACCGACCCGAAGACGAAAGCCGAACTCGAAGAACTCGCCAAGCGCGGGCTGCCGCCGACCCCGCCGCAAGGCACGTTCAAAGTCAAGTTCGACGGCCGCGACGAAGTCGATACGACCTACGAATGGGTCGAACTGGGCCGTGAAGAACGGGACTCTTACGGGCTGAGCAACGCCTACGCAGCCCAGGCACCTGCACCACGTCGTGGCAGCAAAGAAACTCCAACTTGGTTGTATAAGCAGTTCGCTGATCCCCGCGTTGCCAATAGCGGTGTGCTGGCCAAAGCCGGGGTACTCGTCACACTTGGCGGCGACATTTTCTTCACCCGTGAAGATAGCCGATCGGTGGTGCCGAAGGATGAGAAAGACAAGAAAATCGAATACTTTGTACTCACCCGCATCTCTGCTTCCGATGCGATGCGAGTCGATCGAGATTGCGGTATGACAGCCAGTTCAGAGAGTCGAGGCTTGGACCCTGCGGTTGGCTTTGCATTCAACGCCACAGGTGCGAGCCGGTTTGGCAAAATCTCCGAGCGGAACCGCAAGTCCGAGAACGGATTCAAGCGAAAGCTCGCCATCATTATGGACGAGAAGATTGTCTCCGCGCCGTCGTTGGACACCGTTATCACAAGCAAGGGGCAGATCAGCGGATCAAGCTTCGACCAGGGGTCCGTGAACCGGCTCGTGTACATCCTGCGGTCCGGTGCCCTGAACGCCGAACTGAAGCCCGACCCCGTGAGCGAAAACAGCGTCGGCCCGACCCTGGGTCAGGACACGATCCGCAAGGGCCTGATGGCCGTGGTGGTCTCGTTCGCGGCCGTGCTCGCGTTCATGGTGGTCTACTACCGCTTCGCCGGCGTCGTGGCCTGTATCGCCCTGACGCTGAACTTACTCATGACCATCGGCTTCATGGTGGCGGTGAACGCCGCGTTCACACTGCCAGGGCTGGCCGGAATTGTGCTGATGCTCGGGATGGCCGTCGATGCCAACGTGCTGATCTACGAACGCATCCGGGAAGAGCGCGAGAAAGGGGCCAACCTCGCCACGTCCATCCGGCTGGGTTACGACCGGGCGTTTGCGACGATTATTGACACGCACTTAACGAGCATCTTCACCTGTATCGTGCTGTATGCGTTCGGCAATGACAACCTGAAGGGCTTCAGCGTGAGCTTGACGGTCGGCCTGATTATCAGCCTGTTCACCGCACTGTATATGACGCGGTTGATGTTCGACTTCTGGCTGAGCCGTCGCTGGATTAGCGAACTGCGAATGATGAAACTGTTCGCCCGCCCGAACTTCGACTTCATGCGCATCCGCAAGGCGATGTTCACGTTCACCGCCGTCACCACGATCCTCGGCCTCGTGCTGTTCTTGTACCGCGGCGAATCAGCATTAAACGTGGACTTCACCAAGGGCACGGCCTACGGCGGTCGGCTGGCGGAAAACGAAGAACGCGCCCTGAGCGACACGGACAACAAGAAGGGCTTCCTCAGCTTGCTTGGCGAAGACGCCCAGAAGGAACGCCTGAGGGTGAAGGACGCCGCGTGGATTAAAGCGGACAAGGAGAACACCGAAGCCGGGCCGCGTGGCAGTGCGGAATACGTCTATGAAATCATTTACAGCGACGACAGCAAAGCCGTCATCACCTTCGTGAACAAGCCCGACGGCAGCGATGAAGCGGCGCAAAAAGCGGACGTGATTGCCCGCGCCTCCAAGCTACCGGGGCTGTCCGTGGAGCAAGTCTTCATCGGCGGCGAGAGCTACGGCAGCGGCAAATCGCGGTCGTTCACGATCCGCACCACGGAGCGTGAACCGGAACTCGTGCAGATTATGCTCGACCGGCTCCTGCGCGGCGACAGCAACACGCCGCTGTTGGCCAGTACCAAAGTCATGGACACCAAGATCGACGGACCGTCGGCGATCTTGACGCTCGATCGTCCGGCATCCCCGCGCTACCTCGGTGGGTTCATCGAACGGGAACTGAAGCTGATCGGTCGTTGGCCGCTGGTCGGCGGGGCGTCCGGGCTACAAGTTGCGGGCGTTGCGACCGAAGGCGACGTGGTGGCATCGACACAAGAAGGCACGACCGGCCAGTACGCGAAGATCCGCGTCAGCGTTTCGACGAACCCGGAGTTCATAGCGCTCCGCGACGCATTCGACACGAAGAAGCCAATTACGGGTGACAAGAAAGCGACCGACGAAGCCGCCGCGTTCGATGGTGCCCTGAAGCGAGCCAAAGATGCGTTCGCCGCCCGCCCGATTCCGGACCGCCTCGAAACCTTCGACCCCGCCTTGGCAGCCGACACCCGCAACAAAGCCTTGTACGCGATCGTGGCCAGTTGGCTGGCGATTCTGGCCTACCTCTGGTTCCGCTTCGGCAACTGGACCTTCGGCCTCGCGGCGGTCATCTGCCTGATTCACGACTTGTGCTTCACCCTCGGTGCCATTGCGGTCTGCCACTACCTGTACGACAACCCGTTCGGGCACCTGCTGCAACTGCACGACTTCAAGATCGACCTCGCCGCCGTCGCCGCTCTGCTCACGCTGGTCGGCTACTCCGTCAACGACACGATTGTGGTCTTCGACCGCATCCGGGAAGTTCGTGGCAAGAACCCACTGCTGACGCCGCAAATCATCAACGACAGCGTCAACCAAACCCTCAGCCGGACCGTGCTGGCCAGCCTGACCGTGTTCCTGGTGGTCGCCGTGCTGTACCTGTTCGGCGGCGAAGGCGTCCACCTGTTCTCCTTCGTGATGGTCATCGGCGTGATCGTCGGGACGTACTCGTCGATCTACATCGCCAGCCCACTGCTTCTGATCTTCGGCGAAGGCAAACCCAAAGTGGACCACCGAACGCCGAGCAAGCAAGCCGTGAAGGCAGGGGTTTAGACGCTTTCCCGGCGAACCAGCGATGCGTGAACACGACGTGTTTTCGGAATGTCACTCCGAAAGCACGTCATGTATAATACAATCAACGTGTTTTGACGCTGGAAGTGGTACACGGGAGGTGACAAATGTCTACGACTATTACCGACGCGGCATTAGCGGCTCGATTGGCAGCCTCTGCAACGCCACAAGAACTGCTCGGTCCCGATGGACGGATGTTGGGGCGATACATTCCCGCAATCACCAACATGACGTTTCCGGAAACCGGACTGACTGATGAAGAATTGCAACGCCGACTCGCGGACACGAACGGATGGGTGACGGCAGAACAAGTGAACGCGAAGCTGAACGAGTTACGAGGCTCGAATTCATGTATTCCGTGATTTGGAAGACAGCGGCCCTCGATCACCTTGCTGACCTTTACGTAGCAGTATCCAACGAGGATCGGTCCCGCCTGTCGGGCGGTGTCGAGAGTTTTAACCGTCAACTCGAACAAGACCCGTCAAGTATCGGCGAATCCCGCACTGGGGGCCTCCGGATCGCGTTTCTTGCTCTGCTTGTTGTCACATTTCAAATCAACGAAACCACCCGAGTTGTTCGTGTTCTTGCCGTGACACGCTACGGGCAGTAAACCCCCCGCAAGTCACATTACTGTTTTAACTCGACAAATGCCAGTTTCAAATACGGTACACTATCCTCTAGCTTACAATTTGAATCTGTCGATTGCCTCGCACGTTTGAGGTGGGTTATGGTCCGGCGTACTGCGTTGTGCGTTCTCGCACTTTTAGCGTTGGGCACCTCTGCTGCCAGTGCTGACGATCCTATCTTCAATGATCGCAAGATGTCCGAATGGTTGACGATGCTAAAGGAAGACCCACAGCCGCGCAAACGGCGGGCGGCAATTGTGGCGTTGGGACAAATTGCGATCGCAAACCGTGATGCCACGGCACCTGCATTGATTGCGGTCGGCAAAGCACTGCAAGTCGATGCAAATGCTGCCGTGCGCGAACAAGCGGCAACGGTGATCGGCCAACAGAAGACGGACGACGCGGCCATCGTGCTGAACGACTTGGCGATAGCGATGCGGATGGAAAAGGACGTTAACGTGCGCCGCGAAGTAGCCATCGTGTTGGGCCGATTTGGCAAGCTCGCCAAGGTAGCCGTCACGCCTCTGATCGCAGCCTTGAAGGATGCCGATCCGCAAGTGAAAACTGCCGCCGCCGACGCCTTGGGACGCATCGGGCCGGAGGCCAAAGAGGCGGCATCGGCGCTGTTAACTCTGATTAGCGAAAAAGACAAAGCCATTCGCCAAGCCGCAATTTTCGCCTTAGGCCGCATCAGCCCGGATGACAAAACGGCACCGTCGCTGGCACTCGTACAGGTTTTGAAATCGGAAAAAGACGTTGAACTACGGCGTGAAGCGGTGGTCTCACTCGGGTTTTTAGGTGAGTCCAAATCGGAAGTTGTGACCGCACTCGTGGCCGAATTAGCCGATTTGGATCCGGAATTTCGGACCACGGTTGTGTTGAGTTTAGGAAAATTCGGGCCAGCCATCAGATCGGCAGAAACCGCACTGACAAACCTATTAAAGAACGATCCCGATAAAGCGGTGCGCCAACATGTCGTCCGCACGCTATGCCGTGGCCTGGGATCGGATGTAAACTTATTGATACCAGTGTTAACCGAAAGACTCAAAGCGGATGCCGACTTTGAGGTCCGAGTTGCAATCGCGGAGGAGCTTGGCGCGCTAGGATTATCGGCAAAATCCGCAATTCCGATTTTACGGATAGCTCAAAGAGACGCCCAAATCAAGGTGCGAGAAGCAGCGACAAAAGCGATCAAAGCGATTGAATCGCCAACACCGAAGAAAGAGAAGTAACTGCTGGTTTTCGTAGAATTTGCGGTCACGGTTCCGATTGGTGGAGATAGGTAATTCTTCACCCAGTTTGCACGTCAATTTCTCGGCAGGGCCGGGCATTTTCTTGAGGCCGAACACCAAAAAATGGTTGACTTCGCGTCTGGGTGTTCTAGATATGCTCTGAGTACAATTAATTCATGCTACGTCAAAGGCTGAGCTTCCTTACCCCGTCCAGCTCAGACTTTAGGAGGGCCGCAATGTCAACGCTTGGCGGACTAACTGCCGGCTTGGCCTTCCTCCCAACTTGGTTGAACGAAGCCCGAGATACTTTGGCCCTGGACGCGCTCTTCAGCGGTTGGGTCCGAACTTCCGGTTGGCGTTCAGCAGGGGTGGTTTGGCCGGCCGATTCCAATAACGGACTGATGATCCTGGCAAAGCCGGATGGCGTCGAGACACTTTCTCATGCCCCGGCTGAATTGCCGGACGTGTTGAAGTCGTTACGGGCCGGGAGTGCCACCGTGTTGTGGCAAGTGCCTAACTCGGCAGGCAAACTCTATGCCCAACTTTCACCCGGTGGGCGGGCTGCGGGCGTGGTCTGGATCGAACGTCCTGCCAACGAACCGTGGACGGACGCGGACCGGAACTACTTGAAGCTATCTGTGAAATTGATCGAACGATCGCCCGCCCTGACTGCCAAGATCGGGCCGGTTGTTGATCCCGAGCGGTTACAACAACGCCTGAGTGATGCGGCGCTGATCGCCGGGCGGATGGCCCATGATTTCGACAACATCCTCACCGGGATCATCGGCTTTGCGGACCTCACGATACCGCTGTTACAGGCCGGCACGCAGCCGTTGA
The DNA here is from genome assembly GCA_043785105.1 of Fimbriiglobus sp. Classification (GTDB taxonomy): domain Bacteria; phylum Planctomycetota; class Planctomycetia; order Gemmatales; family Gemmataceae; genus Fimbriiglobus. Next base: position 7,164 of record JAYVXO010000099.1, on the reverse strand, counting down.
AGTTCGTCACCGAGATTAGCAAAGTCGGACAACGTGGGACGGTGTTCACGCAACAGCTGCATCAACTCAGCCGGAGTGCCCACAGCAAGCCGCAGCCGAGTAGCGTGCCGATGGCGGTGAACAAAGAAGAATTGCGGATTCGGCCGTTATCTGCGGGTGGCGTCCAAGTCATCTCGAACATTCCGGCGAACCTCGCGGCCGTCGCAATGGATAGTGCCCCGTTGATGTCGGTGATCGGCCACTTGCTGGAAAATGCCGTGGAAGCCACGCCCGTCGGTGGTCGGGTGGTTGTGAACGCGAAACTAGTTGAGTTGTCCGCGACGGACGCGAAAACGTACCTCGGCCAAGTCGCGCCGGGGCAACACGTGGAAGTGACGGTCCAGGATTCCGGACCGGGAATCAAGCCGGAAGTCCGGGCGAAGCTGTTCGTCGAGCCGTTTTACACCACGAAAGTTCGCCACCGCGGTCTTGGCTTGGCGATTGTTTACCGAACCCTGTGCGCCCACCGCAGTGGCATTCGGATTGAGTCTGTGCCCCCGCCCGAACTCGGAACGCTCGTGCGGATTGTCATTCCTCCGGCTGCGGTACGTCCTGCAGTCGCGCCGGCTTTTGCTTCGACACCCATGATCGGAGGGTGAAATACCCATGTCTCTTGAACTAGAAGAACGACTTCGCCAAACCCCGCGTCCCGCACGCACTCCCGCGCCACTCGGCGAACTCCAAAGCAGTGGCGAGATTCGCCTACTGATTCTGGACGATGACCCCGCCACGTGTGCGGTCATCCAAGCGGCGCTGTCCAACCGTGACTTTCAGATCGACACGGTTTCAGACCCGATGTTGATTGAGTCGATCCTGACTCGCAAGTCGCACTACCACCTCATCATCATGGATTACGTGATTCCGGGCCTGGAGCCGGACCAAGTGTTCAACTGGATTCGGGACAACCAACCCGACGCGAACATCGTGGTGGTGACCGGCTACCCGTCCGTGGACAGCGCGTTGAACTGCCTGCGTGCCCGGACCTACGACTACCTGACGAAGCCGTTCCAGGTCGATCATTTGCGGGAAATCGTGATCCGCTGCCTGGAAAGCAAGGGCATGTTGCGGATGACGGAAGAGGCGCTGCGCGAAAGCCTCGGCTCGGCCATCCGCGAACGCCGCAAGACGCTCGGGTTCACGTTATCGAACATGAGCGAACGCACCGGCGTGTCCCTCGGCTACCTGTCGCAAATCGAGCTAGGCAAAAACTCCGCCAGCATCGAAACGCTCTACCGCATCTGCCTGGCACTGGGCATCAAGATGAGCGAACTGTTCACCGCCGTCCAACGCCACTAATCGCGGCACCAACTGTCCAGCGCAACGGCCCGGTGAACACCGGGCCGTTTTTTCGTAATTGTGCCGGATGTTGTCACCACGTGAACCAATAGATGGTTATCGTGTATACTTGCGTCGGCTGACCCTACCTCCGAGTAACGCCGATGCCCATTTCCTGGAACGAAATCCGCCAAAACGCCATCGCGTTCAGCAAGGAGTGGGCGAGCGAATCGCGGGAAGAGGCGGAAGCGAAATCGTTCTGGGACGGCTTCTTCCCCGTGTTCGGCATCAAGCGTCGCACCGTGGCCAGCTTTGAAGAGCCGGTGAAGAAGCTGTCCGGGACGTGGGGGTTCATCGACCTGTTCTGGAAAGGAATGCTGCTCGCCGAACACAAGAGCCGGGGTGGTTCGCTTGAAAAGGCCGAATCGCAGGCGATGGGCTACGTGCAGTCATTGGCGCGGGATGGCCGCCAAGACGAATGTCCCAGGTATCTGATTGTAACAAATTTCGCTTGGATCCGCCTGTTCGACCTTGATGAGGATCACTTCTACAACATCGAAGTCGCCAAACTCGTTGATTTCGTCCACCACTTTGCGTTCATCCCCGGTTACAAACAGCACACCTTCGCCGATCAAGACCCGATCAACATCAAGGCTGTGGAGCTGCTCGGCGACTTGCACGATGTCTTAGAAGACGGGGGGTACTCCGGTCATCGGTTGGAGCGATTTCTCGTCCGGGTACTGTTCTGCCTGTTCGCCGAAGACACTGGACTTTGTAATCGAGATGCGTTCACACTATATATTGAAAACCATACGCAACCGGATGGAAAAGATCTCGGAATGGCTTTGGCACAATTCTTCGACACGCTCAATACGGATATGCCGGATCGGCAAAAGAATCTGCTCGAAGACCTCGCCGAATTGCCGTATGTCAACGGCGAGTTGTTCGCGGAACCGCTCGGTTTCGCTGCATTCAACCGCACCATGAGAAGCAAACTCCTCACCTGTTGCCGGTTCGACTGGTCGAAGATTTCCCCCGCCGTGTTCGGCTCGCTGTTCCAATCCGTGATGGAGCCGAAAGACCGGCGGCAAGTCGGCGCCCACTACACGAGCGAACGCGACATCTTGAAGCTGGTGCGGTCGCTGTTTTTGGATGAGTTGCGTGCGGAATTCGTTCGACTCGCGGCTAGCAAGGGAACTCAACGCGAAGCGCGGCTGAACGACTTTCACAAAAAACTGGGCGAACGGAAGTTCCTCGACCCGGCGTGCGGTTGTGGGAACTTCCTGGTCGTGACATACCGGGAGTTGCGGTTGCTGGAAATCGACGTGCTGAAAGTCTTGTATGGCCAGCAGCAAGTGACCGACATTCAGTTCCTCTCGCTCGTCGATGTGGATGCCATGTTCGGCATCGAGATCAACGAGTTCCCGGCCCAAATCGCGCAGGTGGCGTTGTGGCTGGTCGATCACCAGATGAACCAGCGGTTGAGCGAAGCGTTCGGCCAATACTTCGCCCGCCTGCCGCTCAAGAAGTCCGCCACCATCCGCCATGCCAACGCCCTGCGTATCGACTGGAACGATGTGTTACCGGCAGCAAAGTGCAGCTATGTTCTCGGCAACCCGCCGTTCGTGGGTGCGAAATATCAGTCGGATGAACAGCGTACCGACGTTGCTGAGTTGGGGCGGGGCATCGCCAGTTCGGGTTTGTTGGATTACGTCGCGTTGTGGTATCTGAAAGCGGCGGACTACATTCGGAACACGCCCGTGTTCTGCGCATTCGTGTCCACCAACAGCATCACCCAGGGCGAGCAAGTCGGCGTGCTGTGGGGCGAGTTGTTCCGCCGAGGGGTGAAGATTCGCTTCGCCCACCGTACCTTTTCGTGGCAATCGGAGGCGCGCGGCAAGGCCCACGTCCACGTCGTCATCATCGGCTTCGGCCTGACCGATGCGCCGACCAAGACCATCTTCGATTACGAACAAGACCCGCAGCAACCCCAAGCCATCGTCGCCAAGAACATCAGCCCGTACCTCGTAGACGGCCCCGACACCGTAGTCACAAATCGCAGTAAACCGATTTGCGATGTGCCTGACATCGGCATCGGCAACAAACCGATCGACGACGGGAATTACCTATTCACGACCGAAGAACGCGATGCGTTCCTGCAACTCGAACCGAAAGCAGCGAAGTGGTTCCGCCGTTGGCTTGGGTCGGATGAGTTTATCAACGGATGGGAGCGGTGGTGTCTGTGGCTAGGCGATTGTCCGCCGAACGAGTTGCGGGCCATGCCGGAGTGTTTGAAGCGGGTCGAAGCCGTGAAAAAATTCCGATTAGAGAGTACAAGTGCGGGAACCCGAAAACTCGCAGAACGCCCGACGAGATTCCACGTCGAGAACATGCCGAAACGCCGATTTATCGTGATTCCTGGGGTTTCGTCCGTGCGTCGGAAATATGTACCAATGGGGTACATCGAACCCGATACCATCATCAGCAACCTGTGCTTAATCAACACCAACGTCACGATCTATCATTTCGGAGTGATGACCTCAACGATGCACATGGCGTGGCTTCGACAGATTGGTGGGCGGTTGAAGTCGGATTACCGATACTCCGTGAAGCTCGTCTACAACAATTTCCCCTGGCCGGAGGCGCCGACGGACAAGCAGCGGGCGGCGGTGGAGGCGAAGGCACAAGCGGTGCTGGACGTGCGGGCGAGGTTCCCGGATTCGAGTTTGGCGGACTTGTACGACCCGCTGACCATGCCGCCCGTGTTGCAGAAGGCCCACGCCGAGTTGGACAAAGCCGTGGAGGCGTGCTACCGCAAGGCCGCGTTCCACACCGACCGCGAACGGGTCGAGTACCTGTTCGCCCTGTACGAAAAACTGACCGCCCCGCTCACCGCCGGGTTAGACGCCAAACCGAAAAAGCCCCGTCGCGCACAACCCTAATTCTCCATCCGCACGATCGCTGCGATCTGTACCCACCGGGCCGTAACTGCTCTCGCTTAGGACTTCGGCTTCAACACGATTTGGCGCAAGTCCATGACGGCGGCGCCGGGCTTCTTGATGGGCTTGACCGTGAGCGTGTGGCGGCCCGGTTTGGTGAGGGTTAGCTCCCCGATGTCCCGGCTTTCAAAGGCTTGAAAGCCGCCGGTGTCCTTCACGAGGAACGTGAACTTCGACTCAGGCGTTGACACTTCCACTTCACTCCCGCCACTGCCTTTGCCACACCCTTGCAGCACTTCCACGGTGAAGACGCCGGGCTTGGTCACTTCAAACTCGAACGTGGCGTAATCGTCGGCGCGGACCCAGTACCCGAGCGTGTTCTTGTGCGGCAACGGCTCGAACCGGAGCATGACGCCGTGGACGGTGGCCGTGCGGGAATGAATCGTGATGGTGCCGTTCGCGGCTTGGGGGTTCGGCTTGTAGTTGGGGTTTGGCGTCGGCATTTTTGCGCCGACTTCCGTTCGCCATGCCGCCAGTTTGTCAGCGAGTTCTTTCACGACTTCCGGTTTATCCGCAACCAAGTTCCGGGACTCGCTCAGGTCGGTCTTCACGTTGAAGAGTTCTCGGCGCTGGTCTTCGTAATACTCGATCAGCTTGAAATCCCCACTACGAATCGAGCCACCCGGTTTGCTGCCTTGGTTCGCGTAGTGCGGGTAGTGCCAGTACAGATCGCGTGCGGGCATGGTGCCTCCGGCGAGCTTCGGTTTCAAACTAACGCCGTCCATTTTCGCAGTGGTGGTCACGCCGCAGATGTCCAGAATCGTCGGCATGAAGTCGATGCTACCCACCGCCCCGTCCAGCACACCCGGCTTCACCACGCCGGGGCCGCGCATGATGAGCGGCACGCGCACGCCGCCTTCGTATAGGTAACCTTTACCTTCACGCAACGGCCCGTTGAAAGTCGGCGCGGCGGGCATCCCTTCGAGCGTCGCCAGTCCGCCGTTGTCGCTGGTAAAGATCACGAGCGTGTTGTCACGTAGTTTCAACTCGTCAAGGGTGTGCATCAACCGCCCCACACTGTCGTCCATGCTCTCCACCATCGCCGCATACGTCGGGTTGCCCTGCGTCCCCGGCTTGCCGACTGCGTACTTCGCAATCACGTCCTTCTTCGCTTGCAACGGCGTGTGGACGCCGTAGTGCGGCAGGTACAGGAAGAACGGCTTCGCCCGGTTCGCCGTGATGAACTGGATCGCTTCGGTGGTCAGTCGGTCCGTCAGGTACTCGCCGTCCGGTGCATTATCAAGGCCGGGAATGCTGCGGGTTTTGTTCTTGTATGGTGCGAAATAACTGGCGGGGTTGCCAGTGTGGTCGCCGCCGATGTTGATGTCAAAGCCTTGCTCCTGCGGTTCAAACCCCACGCCGCCGAGGTGCCACTTGCCGACGTGTGCGGTGGCGTACCCGGCGGACTTCAGCGCTTCTGCGAGGGTGATTTCTTCAAGTGGCAGTTCGTTGCGAATGATCGGGCGGCTCAATTTGTGTGCAGGCCGATCGGGCTGACCGGGAATCCAATCGGTGATGTTCACCCGTTGTGGATACTTCCCCGTCAGGATGGAAGCCCGCGTCGGCGAGCAAACCGGGCATGCCGCATACGCCTCCGTGAACCGCACCCCTTGCTTGGCGAGTGCGTCAATGTGTGGGGTCTTGTAATAGGTGCTGCCGTAACACCCGAGATCGCGCTGCCCGAGATCGTCCATCACGATCAAGACGACGTTCGGTTTCTCCGCCGCCATGATTGGCAATGAAAGCAGAGTGAGCAACAGCGTGAGTGCAAGGCGGTGCATGGGAGCGCCAGGGTAGGGGGTGAAGTTGTCGTCGGTAGATTGTGCGCGCTGCTGAAGCAGTTCACAAGTGAAGACGAAGCAAAATATGAGAGAAAAATTTTTGTCGATAAGCACGAATATCGACATACAGATTTGATAACAGTCTGATTTCGACAGGATTATGATTGCCGATGAATACTCTTAATGCCATAACAATAATATCTCCGGCGACTATTCGAGTCTGCCAGATGAGCAGGAGGCGATATGCCAGAAATCACAGAGCCGATAAATCGCAAAGTTTTTTTCAGTCGCCTGACCGACGCTAAGGGTGTGCCAAAATCAATAACAGACGTTAAAGCTTTTTTGGAATCCGCAAGTGCATGCCAAGAACAAGGGAAAGTTGTTAAATCAAATGAATACCGTGTCATCCTTGAGTATGGTGTTCAAGAAGAGTCCCCCACTATTACCTTAATTCGCCAGCGAAAAACTGGACTCCCAGTGATTTACTCTGACGACAGGAAAGAACGGAACATTACCATTAAGGCAGATGAAGGGCTTGGCGAAAAAACACACGCTGTCTGGATGCCTGATGGGTGGATTGTACACGAGTACAGTCATCATGGTCCAAGATTTGAGAACCTTTTGTGGTTCTTAGCCCAAACTGAAGGATTTGAGGCGGGCTGCGTGTTTCGTCGCGCAACTTCCTCAAATCCTTTTGCCCAACTTGGGCCAACTCCAGAATTAACTAAGTTACGTCTCAAGCTGCCAAAAGGCATTATCCCAGAGTTGAAGGACATAAACGAGACATTGTATGACGTGTTTAATCTTGCGCAGATTGCCTCGGAAGCTGACGTTGTCGAGATCGTTGTAAATCGTGACAACGGACGTCGAAAAGACAAGCATAAGTTGACTACAGTGATTAAGGATTTTCTTGGGCCTTTGGTGTCGTTAATCAGTGGAACACCTCGTGCCAAATGCCAAATCCAAGTAATTTAGGAGTTACGCAGTTGGGTGATTTTGTTAGCTTTTGTACACCATTTCGGCACTAATAATTCAGGCCGATGTCGGAATGCGAAAGAACTGGGCTGAAA
>JAYVXO010000098.1:0-18187 GCA_043785105.1 Fimbriiglobus sp. | reverse complement strand
CCAGGCGGCCATTCGGGACTCCCTTCCGTTGTGAGAAGGAGAGTAGAACAGAATCTAGCTCACAGAAAAAGATCATTTACTACCGGGCAGAGTATAATCTGGACGAAGAGTTCTTAACGCAGGTCACCAAACAAGCCTACGGGCGCGCCCCGACGCGGATCGAACGGGAGTATTTCGTCGGCGACAAGGACGCGGAGAAAAAGGCGAAACTCGGTCAGCTTGTTTTGAAAGACCCGACGCTTGAAAAGAACTGCCGCAGTGAATCGCAGAAGATGATGTTAAAGATTGCTGCCCAAGAATACTACGAAGCCGCGTATCGAATGCTCGAAAAACGTGATTCCCAATTGCGTCAGCAAACTGTTGTGTCACGCAACGCCGTATTCGTAGACGCCGTCGTCGATGGCAAGCGGTCGGATGAGCAAATCCTGGAGTTGCTGACGGCGATGAACTTGGGGCGGTTGCCGACCGAGAGCGAACGCAAGTTGATCCTGGCCAGTGTGAGTCAGCAGGCAGACAAGAAGGCGGCGTGGCGCGAAGTTGTGGGGATGCTGCGCAGTACGGAGGAAGCCAAACGCCATGCCGCCGAGTTGGGTGAGAAGAAGTGAGTCCCAGAAAACCCACGAACGATCCGGAAAGCCCACGAACGATCGTTCGTGGGCTTTCACCCCTCGAACAGCCGGGCGAACCAGTTGCGGGGCTTGGGCTGCGGGGCGGGCGGGTTGACGGGCTTGCCTTGGAGGATGGCGGTGCTCCAGATGCCGCCGATGCGGTCGGCGGCGGATTGGCCGGCCCAGCGGGCCAGGGTTTGCATCCCCGCCCGCAACCGAGGCGGGCGGCGTTCGAGGTTGTGGCCGTCACTGCCGATCAGGTGAACGATCCCTCGTTTGACCCAGTTTTTTAAGGCCCGTTCGTGGGCCAAGCTACTGGGGTCGGCGAGTTCGGCGGCGGTCACTTGGATCAAGCACCCGGCGGCCAGGAATTGGTTCAGGAGTTCGTCATCATAGATCAATTCCGGGTACCGCTCCGCATGGGCGATGATGAGGCGGACCCCGGACGGTTTCAACTCCGCCGCCAGTGGTCGCACGTCAAAGAACAGATCGTGTGGCATTTCCACGAGCAGACTTCGACCGTGCCCGCCCACGGTGAGAAGGCGACCCGCCTTCCACTCCGGGAACGTGTTCACCGAGAGCATCACTTCGCCGGTCGGATAAACCGATAGCGGGATTTGTTGAATCGCTAATGCCGCTGCCAGTTTGGTGGCAGCATCTTGGAGATGGGTCGCGGTATTGTCCGGGTAGTCCGGGTTTTGGTGCGCAAGTGCAGTGGCATGACGAGCGCCTTCGGCGACCAACATCCGGCACATGGTGAGGGCTTCGTCAAGCGACACGGGGCCGTCGTCCAGCCCGGCTAGCAAATGCACGTGCGTGTCAGCGATCGGAAGCATTCTAGTGGCGATCGTTAGGCGGGGTGTAACTCATTGCTCTGGGCCTCTGAAAAACCGATTCACCACAGAGGGCACAGAGAGCCACAGAGGAAATTCAATACAAGTTTAATTCTGCTCTGTGGCTCTCTGTGCCCTCTGTGGTGAAAATTCTTAGTTACGGATTACTTCGGTGCGGGGTCGTCGTGGTAATCGGTGGCGTACTCGTAATCCGCATACTTGTAGCCGCCGCCGGAGCCATAATTGTAGCCTTCATAACCCTGTGAGCTGGTGTTCCCACCGTTGACGACCACGCCGATAATGTTGGCACCAATTGCGGTAAGTTGTTCACGGGTTCGTTCGGCGCTGGGGCGGGAATTCTTCGTCAGCTTGATGACCAACATGATGCCATCAACCTGGGACGCGATGGCGGCCGGGTCGCTGACGGCCAGGATCGGCGGCGTGTCGATGATGACGTAGTCATACGCATTCCTCAGTTCCGTTAAGAGTTGGTGGAACCGGAGCGTCATGAAGAGTTCGGCAGGGGACTCCGGGCGCGGGCCGCACGGCATGAGGTCGAGGTTCGGAATCGGGGAGCGGCGGAGGGCCTTGGCCATCGGGGCGTTGCCCGCGATGATTGTGGCGACGCCCACGTCGTTCGTCGTCAGGCCGAAGAGTTTATGGACCTGCGGCTTGCGGAAGTCGCAATCGACCAACACCACTCGCTTGCCCCCCTGGGCAATCGTGATCGCCAGGTTCGCCGCCAGCGTGGACTTGCCGTCGCCGGGGTTGGGACTCGTCACCTGAATCACTTGGTGCCCGAGGCCCTGGGTGCTGAACAACAACTGCGTGCGGATGCCGCGGTAGGCTTCGGCTTCCATCGAGCGCGGTCGAACCGCCGCGACGAGCGCCGGTTGGAATTCGCCGGGCGCATCGGATCCGCCGGGAAGTTCAAGCCGAATGCGCGGGATGTGACCAATGACGGCCAACCCGAGTCGGCGGCGAATTTCACCAGGGGATTTGAAACTCTTGTCGTTCAACTCCGCGATCAACATCCCAAGCCCGCCCAATCCTAACCCAATCACTAACCCCATTAGCAAGGACTGAAATAAGACTGGCGCGACTTTCGCGCCAATGCTCGGCGGCGTGATCGCGGACGCACTATAGCCGCCCGCATTGGAGGAGACTTGTGTCGTGCGCTTGTCGGAATTGAGCAGGTTGATTTGGGATTCGAGCTGCGTGATCTGTGCCGTCAGGACATCCATCTTGCTCTTAATTCCACCGGCACTAATGAGCGTATCTTCATCTTTACTGAGTCGGGCTTCCAAGTTCTTGATTTGCAGTTCGTTCGTTTTTTGCAACTGTGCTCGTTGCTTAGCAGTCGCAGCAAGTTCATCCAGTTGTCCGTTGGGATCGTCCGGGTTGAGGCGGGCAATTTCCGCTTTGTAGTAGTCAATTTGGGTTTCGAGTTCCTTCATCTGGGGGTGATCTTTTCCTAGCCGTTCGGTCAACCCCCTGCGTTGAACTTCTAATAATTTCAGGGAGTTTTCTAAGCTCGATTGCTCGCCGAACGTACCCGCTTTGGATAGCCCCGTCAGTGTTGCCATCACCGCGATCCGGTCCCGACGGTTGTTACCGGCTTGCTGAATGAGTTCGAGTTGACTGTTGACTTCGATGTTACTCAACTGGAGCTGGTTGAGTTTGTCCTTTTGCGACGAGACCCGCGACCGCACGTTCACCACGTCTTCCGTCGTGATCCGGCTCAACTCTTTTTGTAATTCAAGCCAGTCTTCGCCGGCGCGTTTTTTTTCCGCTTTGTTAGCATCCAGGTTTTTCTCCAAGTTTGCGAGTCGCTCTTTGGTTGCGGTGTCGTAGACGCCAGAGAGTTCTCCGGAATACGCCTTAATCACGGCGTCCAAGTAGAGCTTGGTGTCCGCCGGGTCCGGCCCCCGGAACGACAAGAGAACGACACCACTGCCGATGCCGTTGGCACTGGTGGTGTCCTTGTCACGGTCCACCTTCAACCCCGCTTGGATCATCCCGGCTATGGCATACGGGTCTTCGGGCAGCGGATTCTTCACCGGCAAGTTCTGCAGTTCCTTCGCGGCAGACATGCGAATTCGTTCGGACTTAATCAGGGTCAGTTGCGTGGCGACGTAGTCTTCGACCACACCCACCCGAACGTCGCCGCCTTGGCCGACGATGTCCGTGCGCTTTTTCAAGACGAGCAACTGCGCGCCGGATTGGTACGCCGGCGTGCCGGTCATGTGAATGAGGACACCGGCCAACAGGCCGATGACCAACCCGACCAGCAGCAACGGCCACCGGCGCGTGATGACGACGAGCGGGTTCAGACCGACCGTCGGCAGGTCCGCGTCAAAATGGGGGTCCATCGAAATGGCCCGCCGGGCGACCGCCATGAGCGGGTTTGTGCCAGCGGATGGGCTGTCCAAGGCGCCCTGAGAATCCGCAGAAATGGTACGATCATGAGTCACGGCAAGCACCTCCCTGTCAACGAACAAGCTGCACACCATTGTGACCGGGGAACAGTCAGGGGGCCATTGATCGTATTCGAGGAACTCGGGGAATCCAAACAGTTACGTCCGGTCGTGTCGATGGGGCGGGTTCATCGACATTGTACCCAATCACTTAGGCGGAGACGGGTACTGGGATCACCGGCCCGGCGGGCCGCTGGTCCCGATCGTTGGTCGAGTGGGGCGGGGGCGTCAGGATTGTTTCGGTGGCGTGCAGGATTCTCGACAGGTGCGCGAGTTGGTCGTCCACCGGAACTTTGGTATCCATTCCCGCGATCAAGAGCCGACCGATGATCTGATTGTAGCCATAGACGGGGATTTCTAGTTTCCAGATCGAGCTATGGGCGGTGAGATCCCGGCGACTATCGGACCGATCCCAGCGGCCGTGAAACGCTTCGTGCCACGCCGGTGCGTTGACATCCAACCGAAGCGATTGCAGTTTTAGTTCGTCCGCCGCCGTCACCAATTGGCGCCACAACCCGGACCACTCCGCGTCGCCCTGAAGTTGCACGGAAAGCTCCACCGTGTCTCGTTTGCCTCGGGCGACATGGAAGTAGGCCGTGGCGCGTTGTTTGATGAGCTTCACTTCCGCGATCCCGAACAGTCCGGTGGTCAGCAAAATCAACACGACGATGGCCGCCGAGACAATCGCATACCAATCGTTGACCGCCCCGGCCAGTGCGCCGACGGCACCAATCACGCCCAACGCCGTCGTGATGCAGAGCACCCACCAGCGGTTCAATAACCGGCGCAGCATTTCGTGATGCAGGTGGCCCCGGTCCGCAACCGCAAGGCCGCGCCCCGTGAGTTTGCGGCGGATGATGGCGGCGGTCGTATCCAGAAGCGGCAGGACCAACAACGCGGAGGGTGCCAAGATTGCGACGGCGGGGCCTTTCAACGAGGCCGAGATCGCCAGCGCGGCAATGATCAGGCCAATCAACATGCTGCCACAATCGCCGAGGTAAACAGTGGCCGGCGGCAAGTTGAAGCAGAGGAACCCGCCCAACGCCCCGACCATTGCCAACGCCACCCAGCCTTCAAACTGATGTCCGCCGGCCAGTGCCATGAACGCAATCGTCGAGAAAATAATGCAGCCGATTGTTCCGAGAAGCCCGTCCATGCCGTCCAACAGGTTGATGGCGTTAATCGCCCCGAGGAACCAGAAGACGGTGACGGGGATGGCAAAGCTACCGAGAACCATGACGTGACCGAAAACGGTCACTTGCTGGATGAGAAAACCACCGGGAACAACAAGGATTAGCACGGCACCGAGTTGGCCAACAATCTTGTGCCGAGCGCGTAAATTGACGAGATCGTCCACCAGTCCCAATGCCGCAATCATCAAGGCGGCGACCGATAAGGCTAAGGTTTTTTCGGGGACAATCGTGAAGGCCGATTCGACAGCGGAGAACAAATTTGCCGCGATCAACAACGCAAAGACCACGGCGAAAAACACCGCAATCCCGCCCGCAACGGCCACCGGCCCGGACTGAAGTTTCCGCCGACCGTCGGGTCGATCGACCAAACCGATCCGCCGCGCCACGGAACGTGCGATCAGTGTTGCAGTGACACCGCAACAGAAGCCCAGCACAAGAATCGTGGCGACAAGAATCAAGCGAGGTTCTCCCTGCCGACAAAACAATACCATACTATCCGAGTTTACCCAAACTCACAGCGTCAACCGTCACAGAAACACCACGTTGAATCAAATTCACTTGCACAACAAACTTGTGCCCGGCCGTGGCTCGAACAATCGTTCCGGTTAAACCGATTAGCGGACCTGAGCGAATTGTCACGGGGGTACCGGGTTGTAGACGGTCCTCGAGCGCGATTGGTTCTCCTAGCGTCAAAAGTTTGTGAACCTGGTCGAGATCGGCCCAAAGCCGATCCTGGTCCAAAACGGGGACCAAGCGGGCAACCCGATTGCCGGCAAAAACACGCGGGCGTTCGTCGGGCGTCACGCGGACAAACGCATACCCACTGAATAGCGGAATGTAGCTGGTGACCACCCGATTCCGAATGCGTTTCCGGACCGGCGAACAGGGGAGGAAGAACGGAAATTCCGATTCCAAGAGGTCGCGTGCGAGCGCTTTTTCCTGACGCGGTTTCGTGTGGGCCAGCCACCACGCTCGCCCGTCATCGGACCGCGTTTGCACAAAGAGACTGTCAGGAAACAGGTCCGTCTCGGCAGACAATATCATGGCAGGGTACAGTGAGTACGTCTTTATAAGCCGTTACAACATCTGGGCGAAGGGCGTACTGTGTTTGCGTGGGAGATGAATATGTTTTAGCATCGACTGACCAGCTTACAACTACAAAATGCCCGAAAATCACATGAAGCTTCTCGACGGCGTCATACTACTCTGCCCTAGCCCTGACGAAATTATGCAAGAACTCCTGAGGTGTCGCTGCGCTCAACCCCAATACCTGGAGTGTCGCTGCGCGTTTTGAAGTTGCGCTTTCGGACTACCCTGAAGGGGTTCAATCAAATAGCCCAGGGTCGCGGCGCTGCGCCGCGCACCCTGGGTCGGCCCGGAAAGGGATCTTACCCCGAAGGGGTTACATTTGCGCCACGAGGAACGATGGAACCCCTTCGGGGTACGGCAGGCGTCATGTCGAGAACCCAGGGTGCGCGACGCAGCGCCGCGACCCTGGGCTATTACATGAAACCCCTTCGGGGTAGCCCGAGAGCGCAACTTCAAAACGCGCCAGCGAGGGGTCTGCCGAAACGAACTCCACGCCGTACCAAGTTTGTTCTGCATGACGGACCCTGGCGGGGCCGGCCCGACCAGACCCCTCGCTGGCGCGTCGGGCTAACAAAAACCGCCAGAATGAGATCGAAAATGCTACAGTCTGGGGTTGAGCGCAGCGACACCCCAGACTAATGGCTATTCCGGAGCGGCCCAGGGGCAGGTTCGGTACAGTTCCTCGGCGATCAACCGGGTCACGGCGGTCGCGTCTTTGCGGGCCGTGGTACCCACGGCCGGAACAATCACGACAACTTGAAGTCGGGCGCCGACCTTGTCGGTTTTGACGCCCAGCAAATCGCCGACCCACTTGTGGCCGTGCCACGACGACGCGAGCATCTGCCGTTCTGCGGCGCGCTCGTCGTCGTCGGTCCAGATGCGGCGCCCTTCTTGCGTCCAGTAAAAAACAATTTGTCGTTCCCGCCCCTGGTGAAATTCGCGTGCGGTCACGGGGACGGTTCCCTTAGCTCCCAGTGCAATCGGCTCGATCCACTGCGAGGTCGCTTGAAAGCCTTTGTTCCCCCAACACACGTCGGGGTGGTGGTAACCCTTTATCACCGACCCGGCACCCCAGTAGAACGCCCAGACGTAAACGTCCTGGCCGACGTTGTTGGTGTACTGGCGTTGAATCGCAACATCCGGGGCCAGCAATTCCGTGACCACAGGCGGGATCGGCAGGGGGATTCCCGTCCACCCCGGCAGGGTTCGGGAGATGTCGTCAAGCGGGGCGTTGACAGCGGCTTGGTCCTCGACCGTTTGGCCGAGATAAAATCCCGCGCCGGTTAACAGGATGCCGAACCCGAGCAACCCAGCCGGCCGCCAACCGCCTGACCGCGTGTCCAAAATTGGGGACGGAGCGGACGCCGCGACTTCCGCTTGGATCGCGCGCGGCCCGAGAATCTTCGCCAGCAACAGGATCAAAGCAAGGCCGACGAAAATCATGATGAACCCCAGCCCTTCGTGCCAGTCGTCGCGGATGTACTCCGACCCGATCGACTCTTGGATTAGCCCGCTCAGGACGACCCGCACGACGTTCACCGCCGCGACGACCGGGATCGAGACCAGGAACAGCAGGCCCCCGCGAACCGGCCCGAAGCCCTGCCAAAAAGCGACGAACGCGGCGATGGCGGTCAACGCCGTCACCGACCGGACGCCGCTACACGCTTCCTCGACCCGGAGTTTACCGCCGGGCAACTCCAGCACGAACTCCTCCCGGTGGACCGTCATGCCCAGCGTTGAAAGGCTCGTAAACGATAAGCTCGTGGTGATTTCTTGAAGGTGATCTTGCAAGGGGTTCAGCACACGCAAGGGAATCGGCAAGGCGAACAGCGGGAACAGCAACGGGAACAGTGCCGCCCGCAACCGCGATACCCCGAGACGGGCCAGGATAAACCCGATCGCCGTGGTGATGAGCGCGACCGCCAGCCACCAGAGCAAGAGCGGTCGCGGCCCGATTTGCATCGACAAAAAACACCCGACCGCAAACGCCCCGAAGCCGACGAACATCACGGGAATGCCCACCACGGGACGGGGGCGTAGTGGCAACGTGTTCCAGTACGGCGCCAACAAGTGCGCTGCGTACCCCGCCCCGATCAGAATCAAGAACCGATCGGCGTAGCCCGGATTCGCGCCCCAATACTCCGCGAGCAAGTACACCAACACGGCAGCACCCGCAGCAAGGCCACCCCACGCGAAACGGTCGGCAAGTGCATGGGGAACGAGTGGGTGCTTCATAGAGGAGTGTTCTTAAACAGTACGGGAGTTCACCCGGATTCGTCACCACGGAAGTCACTGAAATAGTTTACATCCATCAAGCAGTCAGTAGCAAAACCGTACTTCAAAAGGGACGGGTCCGGCAAATTTCTCTGCTCAACACTACTACGGGTATTCGGCCCTGAAAGGGCCGTTCTGTCAGCCCAGGGCCATGCCCTGGGGACCGGGTCGAGATTGGGTTTTCGGCCCTGTCAGGACGGTTAATGCCTGGTGGCATTCAACCGAATGAGCCGTCCGTTCTGTCAGCCCAGGGCCATGCCCTGGGCTGACAGAACGGCCCTTTCAGGGACGAAAACCAAGAGAAATCCCTACTTAGCGGTCCAGATTTCTTTCGTGCTATTCGTCTGATTCGTGGTGAACGGTATTCTCCGGGAATCATGGCAGATCGAGTACAAATACGCTGCCGTCTTTGTTGCCGACGATTAACTTTTTGCCGTCCGGCGTGAACACCGCCGTTGCGGGGCTGGTGTTCAACTTCCAGGTGCGGAGTTCTTGGCCGGTCAGGCTCCAGGCTTTCACGTCGCCCTCAACGGCGAGGGTGGCGAACTTGTCGTTCGTCGGGGAGGCCACGAGGCCCGCAACGGTTCCCTTCACCGCGTGGATCGTTTCCCCGGCGGCGCGTTTGGCGATGTCCGCGACTTTCACGTCGCCGCGGCTGTCAATGGTTATCAACATCTTGTTATCGGTCGTGACGGCCAAGTCCACGAGCTTGTGCGTCGAGATGGGCCAATCTCCGCCGATACGGTCCTTGGTCTGCAAATTCCAGATTCGTGCCACGCCGTCGTCACCGCCGGTGATCCCAAGCGTCGCGTCTGCCGAGAGGATCGCACAACTGATTTCACGGCCCGAGTCGTTGACCGCTGTCAGGGCTTTTCCGTCGTTGGTGAACTGTTCAAAGCTCGTGAATTTTTCCCGGTCGCGGTTCCACACCACCGCCCAGTTCCCGTCCTTTTGCGCGATGTTGAAGATCGTGCCGCCGGTCTTCACGCTGCGAAGTTCCCGGCCCGTTTCGATCGACCACCACCGCAACTTCTGATCGTCACCGGCGCTGACGAGTTCGTTCTTGGCGCCGAAGCTCACTGCGTTGACTCGGTCGGTAGAACCGGCCAACGTCGTGAGGAGTTGCCCAGTGGTCAGGGTCCAAATCTTCACGGATTTATCGTTCGACCCCGTCGCCACGAATTGACCATCCCGACTGACCGCGACGCACTGAATCGGGCCGGTGTGCGTGACGGCGGTTGACGAATTCTGCCGGGTCAGTTCAAAACTGCGAACGGTTTTATCCACACTGGCGGACAGAATCGCGTTGTCGTCGGGTGTGAAAGTCACGGCGGTGACCCAGTTTGTGTGGGCACGAAAGCCGCGAATTTCAGCTAACGATTGCGCGTCCCAAACGTGCGTGACGCCGTCGGCGCCGGCGGACGCGATCAGCTTGCCGTTGTGCGAGTAGGTCACGGACGAGAGCGGCGCGATCGTGTTGGGGCCGCCACTTCGCATCGTCGGTTCGAGCTTGCCGACCAGCGTGACCGGACCGGCTTCCGTCACCGCCCAAATTCGGGTCACGCCGTCGCCGCCGCACGAGATGACCCGCGAACCATCGGGATGAAAGGCCACGCACGCCACGCCACCGCCGTGAGCCGGAACGCTGCCGGTGATCTTCGGCTCGACGCCGTTGGTAGTCAAAATGGTCACCGTGCCGTCGGCCGTCCCGACGGCGATCCGCTGCCCGTCTTGGCGAACGGCGAGCGCGCACACCGCCGACTTCCCGGCCCACGTCCAGAGCGGTTTCCCCGTTTCATCCCATGCCTTCACGGACTTATCCACGGAGCCAGATACGACGAACTTGCCGCTCGCATCCGCCGTGATCGCCAGCACCGCACTGGCGTGCCCGACGAGATCTTTCGACGTGCCGTTGGCAACGTCCCACAACTTGACCAACTTGTCCCCGGACGCTGTGGCGACGTGGTTGTTGCCCACGAACACCAGGGCGGGGATCGCGGCTTTGTGGCCCGTCAACGCGGTTTCGAGTTTGTACGTGGAGGTGTTGTAAATTCGCACGACGCGGTCGGCGCCGGCGCTGGCAAATCGCTTGCCGTCCGGACTGGTGGCGACGGCCCAGACGGAATCGGTCGCCTCCGCAAAACTGCGGTGCTCGTCTTCCTTCGTCAGCGGCCAAAGCCGAATCCCGCCCTCGACGCCACCGGACGCAACCCACTTGCCATCCGGGCTGATGGCCACGGCGGTGACACCGACTTCGCGGCCTTCGACCGTGGCCCCAGCGTGGCCCTGGAACGTCCATAGGGTTTTTCCCGAACTCACGTCCCAAACCCGAACCGTGCGGTCCGCACTGCCGGACACGAACCACTTCCCGTCCTTTGACGACGCTAAACAGGTGACCTTGCCGGTGTGCCCGGTGAAGGTCCGCACCGGAACGGCGTTCGTCGGGGTCGTGCTGGCGGCATCCGGACCCATCGTCAACTTCACCTGGTTGTCCCCGCCCCCCGTCAGGATGCCGTTGGTATCCCCCACGAACGCCACACCGAAACCCCCTTCACCGGCATCGGTCACGCCAGTGCCCAGAAGTTGAGGTTTCACGATGCCGGTGAGCGGGTAAACGTAAAGCTCACCCGCCGCGTTGATGGTGGCGAACAGTTTGCCCTTTTCGCCCACGGCAACGGCCTCGATGCGGGTGGATTGATTCGGAAATGCCGCAACGGACTTCCCGGTTTTGATGTCCCAGATGACGGCGTGCCGGTCGTCGCCACCGGAAATGAGCGTGTTGGTGTTCGCAGCATTCGTGGCAAAGGCAAGCCCGCGTGCCGCACCCGTGTGGCCCTTCAATATCTGCTTGCGGTCCCCGGTCCGCGCGTCAATGACGTGAATGTCTCGCTCACCACTAGCGACCACGACGGAGCCATCTGGGCTGAAGACCACGTTCGGTACTTTCAACACGTTGGTCCGCTCATTCGCCGACTCGGTTTTGGCTTGGTGCCCACGATACGTGACCAGTTCCCGACCGTTGCCCAAGTCCCAAATCCGCACCGTGCCGTCCCGCGACGAGGACGCCAACTTCGTACCGTCCGGTGAAAATGACAACCCGGTGACACGATCGCCATGCCGCAACCGACTCACGCCCATCACCCGCGCCACATGCGGCGGCAAGTTGGCGGGCTGAAGCGGCACCGCCCAGCGCGCGTCCCGAATCAACCGGGCCGCAACGACCAATTGCCCATCCTTCAAAGCTCGTTCGGCACGCAGGCCCTGTTCATCCGCGTTCGCCAACTCCGCCGCCGGAAACGCCTTCGCCGCGTTCGCCCGCTCCGCACGGAACTTGTCCACAGCCGCTTTCACGGTTTCATCCGTCGGCGCGTCCTGGGCCAACGATGTGGATACGACGAAGCTAAGAATGGCAATCACGCTTGCAAAACGACACATCAGAAAACCTCAGACAGAACCGCCGCCGAACCGCACCAAGGAGTATACCCGGAAACCCGGATGGGTGAGAGCGTGATTCAGCGGGCGTCTGGGGTTGGTTGGTCCTGATGCTACTTCTGTTTCGCGGCTTTCGCCTTGAGTGTTTCGAACTCGATTTCAATCTCTAACCGACACGCCTTGACCAACAATACTGATTGTTGACGTGCGATCCCACCTGCCGCCTTTGCGCGAAAAATGTCCTCAGTCTTGTTGGCGAACGCCAGTACCTTTTCGATGGTGGCCACCCGCTCCTTGTCATTATCGCAAAGCGGTAACTCCAGAGCCATTAGTGCATGCTGGTTTTGAAAATGTTGCAGAACGAAGAAATTTGCGGATTGGCCATCTACGAGCCCTAGATCAAGCAACTCTTTGTCGAGAGAAATGACTTTGCGAAGACACTCAACTTGCACTTGGGCCAGTTTCTTGATCCGAGGGTCTCTCGCATCACCGGCTGGAATGGGCTGGCCACCGGCTCTCGCCTTAGCCCGTTCCAAGTCAATCTCCACACCCAGCCTATTCGCCTTGGCTGTCAGTACGGACTGCTCCCGAATAGTCCCACCTAACCTACGTGCGGCAAAATACTCCTCCTGTTTTTTCGCAATACTCACTGCCTTCTCAGTGACCGCAATCCGGCCCTTGTCGTTCTCACAAAGAGCCGATTCAACGGCCATCAACGCATGCTGATTCTGTACTTGCTGGTGAATGAGTTGAGACGCCGCCTCCGCGCCAGACCCAACGAACCCTCGATTTAGCGAGTCGTCGTCGAGAGAAATGACTTTGCGGAGACTCTCAACTTGTTCTTGAGCCAGCTTCTTGATCCGAACGTCTTTCGCATCGTTGGGAGGAATGGGCTGACCACCAGCTTTTGCCTTCGCCCGTTCCAAGTCAATTTCCGTGCCCAACCGACCCGCTTTGGCCAACAGAACTGATTGTTCCCGAACGAGGCTACCTTTTCCCCGCGCGATCAAGTAGTCTTCTTGCTCCTTGGCGAGCTTGAATTGTTGCTTATGAATATCAATCCGTTCCGCGTCGGTCTTGCAGATGGTCAGCAGGGCGTTCAGCCAAGCCCGTTCCGCTTGATGCGATTCTGCCATGAATGATGCTGCGGCATTTCCAGCTCCTGTTGCTCCATTAGTTCGGAGTTCCTCGTTGAGCGCCACGACTTTCCTCAGTGTCAGCTCGCGTTCTTTTTCGAGTTCCTGAATCTTGGCGGCCTTCGGCTCTTCGGCATTGGGCAGGTTGGATTCCGCGAGCGAGTAGCACGCGGCTGCACTTTGAAGGTAAAACACCGCGAACGCGAAGACTGTCGCTTTCCGTCTGGAAATTCGCATGGTACAAGATCCTCAACAGTGGTGGGAGTCGCAATTCCTATCGCAGAACAACACCTGTTACTTAACCGCAGTATGAGTATCCTCGAATTCACTGACCAGTACAACTGCCTTGGGGCATTTTCCCTTCTTTCAAAATGACAACTCTCAGCGTCGCTCACGCCCGGTACAGTTTCCGTTCGCGGATGTACTCTTCGACGGCGCGGGGGACCAGATACCGGATCGTGTGGCCATCGGCGACGCGGCGGCGGAGGTCGCGGCTGGCGATCTCGATGAGGGGGCAGGTCACGACTTGCATTCGCACTTGAACTTCGTTGATCCCGAGTGCGGTGGCCAACTGATTGCGGTTCCAGAACTCGACACCGGGTCGGGGCACGACGATCAATTCGGCTTGTTCGAGGATGCGTTGCGGTTGGTGCCAACCGGGGAGGTCGGGCAAGCAATCTGCGCCCAGGACCAACGAGAAGGTGTGTTCGGGGTGACGGTCCTTCAACTCCGCGAGTGTCTGCGTGGTGTAACTCGGCGGCGGCAACTCGCGCTCGATGGGTTCCATGCGAAAGAACGGTTGCCCGGTTGTCGCCAGGGTCACCATCTCGCACCGCTGTTCAAACCGCGTCAGTTCGCGGTCGGATTTGTGCGGCGGTTTGTAGCTGGGCAAAAACCAAACCGCGTCCAACCCGGCGTCTTCCCGACACCGCTCCGCGAGGATGAGGTGCCCGACGTGAACCGGGTCAAACGTCCCGCCAAAAATGCCAATCCGCATGGTGCCTCCGCGCTGGTGGTTCAATCACCGTATCTTAGGCGAACCGTGGCGTAACTCCAGCGCGGCCTGCTCCGGCGAGGTCGTGTTAATGAAACACCCGCTACCCCACTCGAACCCGGCGGCCCGCGCCGTGCGCGGGATGACCTCGAAATGCCAGTGGTAGTGCGGAAGCGAATCGTTACGAGTGGGACTAGTGTGCAGAAAAAAGTTGTACGCCGGTTTGTGCAGCACCGCGTCCAGCCGACCGAGGATGTCCTTGAACACAACCCCGAGTTCGAGCGCGATCTCGGCGTTGATGGTTTCAAAGTGGCTAACGTGCGCTTTGGGCAACACCCACATTTCGTAGGCGAATCGGGCCGCGAACGGCGTTAACGCGATGAAGTGCGGACTCTCCGTGACAACCCGTTGTCGTGAGTTCAACTCGTCACGCACGATGTCGCAGAACACGCACTTTCCCACCCGATCAAAGTAGGCCGCCGATTGGTTCAGTTCGAGTTGCACCCCATCGGGGACCATTGGCATCGTGACAATCTGCGAGTGCAAATGCGCCAACGACGCCCCCGCTTCCGCCCCGACATTTTGGAAGATGGTCACGTAAGCCGTCTGGGGATTCGCCGCATGCGTCAAGATGCGATCACGATACGCCAACAGCATGTCCCGAAATTCGCCGTCGGTCAGGTCCACCGGGTTCGAGAGGTGCCGCGAACACGGGATCACCAATTCATGATGCCCAACCGCCGGACGCGATTCAAACAACGAGCCACGCTCCGACGCGAACTTCGGCTCCGAGTGCGACCGCACCGCCGGATATTTATTCGGCACCACGCGCAACTGCCAACCGGGTCCGTTGGGTGCAGTACCATCAGCGCGAATCGCAAACCGTTCCCCCGGCGTCTCGTGTTCGCTGCCTTCGCAAAACGGACAGTCCGCCCGGCCATTGGCATCCCGTGAATGCGGGGCGGCATGAGAAAGCGTAATCGGTCGCGCCGCCCGTTCCGGTGCAATCACAACCCAACGCCCCGTCACGGGACAACGACGGTATTCAGGTGAGTGGGGGGTGGACATGCAGCTAGGCTCGGCGGCGCCAATCTCGTGGGTTTTGATGGCCATGCTGAACAGCAATTACGACAATCGAATCAACGTCAATTCTGTAATAGACGACATAAGGAAAACGCCGAAGAAAGCCGCAACGAGTTCGCTTGTACAACACCGCATAAAGTTCGGGATTCTCTTTAATACGAGTGAGTTGTCGCTCCAATGCAGTTAAAAACTGCTCTCCAAGTCCGATCTTGCGATGCTCGTAATGGTTATAAATTTCGTCGATTTCCTCGCCTGCTTCGTCGCTAATTATTAGTGGATGACTCATCGTGGTCTTCTCACGTATTTAACGACATCTTCCCAGGACTTCGCTTTTGTTGGGTCGGCATCGTGGGCCGCGAGTCGGCGATCGAACTCGGCTTTCTGTTCATCAGTTAATGTGGGTTGCCAGCCGCTATCGGCGATTTTACCCCAGATCAGACCAACGAGTTCGAGTTGATCGTCCACGGTCCAATTTTCGATTTCGTGCATCGCGGTTGTGATGTTCATCGTGCTCTCCTCGGAAATTCCCATCTCACAGAATCCGCCGGTACAACGCTTCGTACTCGGCGGCGCTGCGGTACCAGGACCAGTCTTGGCGCATTGCGGTGCGGATGACTTTGCGGAAATCGTCAGGGCGGTCGCGGTACAGTTTGAGCGCCCACTTGACGGTTTCGTACAGCGCGGCGGCGGTGTACTCGACGAAGCTGAAGCCGGTTCCGATGCCTGCGGCGAGGTTGGCTTCGTCGGCGTTCACAATGGTGTCCGCGAGGCCGCCGGTGGCGCGCACCACGGGCGGCGTGCCGTACTTCAACGAATACAGTTGGTTTAACCCGCTGGGTTCGTAGCGGCTGGGCATCAAGAACAGGTCGCTGCCGGCTTCGACGAGGTGGGCGAGTTGTTCGTTGAACCCTAGGTACAGGCCGACTTTGTCCGGGTAGCGGTTTTTGAACTGTTCGAGTTCGTTGTGGTACTCCGGGTCACCCTCACCCAGGAACACCAACTGACAGCCCATGTCCAGGAAGCCCGGTGCCGCACTCATCACCAGATCAATCCCCTTTTGGCTCACGAGGCGGGCGACCATGCCCAAGATCGGCTTGTTCGGTTCGACGGGGAGGCCGAAGCGTTTTTGCAGTTCGGCTTTGCTCAGCGGTTTGGACACGAACACTGTTTCGGCATCGTAAGGTGTGGGAATGAACGGGTCGTAGGCGGGATCCCACACGCCGTAATCCACGCCGTTGACGATGCCCGATAGCTTGTGCTGATTTTGAATCAGCAGCCCTTCCATGCCGCAGCCGTACTCCGGCGTGGTGATCTCGCGGCTGTACGTGGGGCTAACGGTGTTGACCGCATCCGCGAACACGATCC
Organism: Fimbriiglobus sp.; assembly: GCA_043785105.1. Classification (GTDB taxonomy): domain Bacteria; phylum Planctomycetota; class Planctomycetia; order Gemmatales; family Gemmataceae; genus Fimbriiglobus. Next base: position 1,703 of record JAYVXO010000098.1, on the reverse strand, counting down.
CAGCTTTCAAGAAATTGAAGTGGCCGTGAAACTCCAGTTGCTCCGGGTTGAACAACCACCCCGGCAAGCCGGTCAGCTTCATCACGTCGGCGCTGAACATCCCCTGATAGGCGATGTTGTGGATCGTGTACAGCGAACGGATGTGGCCGTACCCCGGACGGGGGCGGAAGACTTCCGACAAGAGCACCGGCACCAGCCCGGTTTGCCAGTCGTTGGCGTGGATGATGTCCGGCGTGAAGCCGAGTGCGGGGATCGCTTCCAGGACGGCGCGGCTGAAGAACATGAACCGTTCGGCGTTGTCCGGGTAGTCGGCCTTGTACCCGCCGGGCATCGTTTGTTGATACAGGCTCCGACCCTGGAAGGTGTCGTCGCGGTCGAAGTAATCGGGCGCTTCAACAAAGAAAATCGGCACGTCGGACTTGGGCAACGTGCCGCGATACAGCCGACACGCCAGGTTCCGGTTGCCGATCGGCACCGAGATAACAAAGTCCGTGCGTTCCGGCGGATTCTTGAGGAACCGCACCGCCCGATAGTACGGCATGATGACCGCGACCTGGTGCCCCCGCCCCGCCAGCGCGCGCGGCAGGGAACCGGCCACGTCCGCCAGCCCGCCGGTCTTGGCAAAGCCCACGACTTCCGACGCCGCCAACAAGATTCGCAAAGCCGCCACGGCGATCCCTCAAGTATGCCAGCCAGTTTCTTTGACCGAGCGGGGGACGTCAGTCCCCCGAGCGCGTCCAGCCTCGGGGGACTGACGTCCCCCGCTCCGGTGATTATTGCCCCGGCAGCTTGCCACTTGGCGTTAATTTATCAATCACCCCCGGCAGATACTTCGATAGCTTGCTGGCCAAGTCGCTCACGGACAGCCCGGATTTCTGCGCCATCTCGTTGAGCTTATCGTGGCCGATGCCTTCCTTCACTTGTTCCGGAGTGATCTCTTGGTTGGCGCCCGACCCGACCCACGATTTGAACAGGTCGCCTATGCCCTTGTTCTTGAACTGCTCCATCAAGCCACCCAACGGGGAACCACTACTGGCAGACGAATCCGTGCCGACTACGGCATTCTTGTTGCCACCCAACAGGACGCTTTTGACGAGGTCGGCAATCTTGGCGTTATCGCCTTGACCGAACAGGCTCAGAATAAACTGAATGACGGTTCCCACAGCTTTCTCCACGAAACGAATGGAACGAGACGACTCGGTTGACGAGTGGTACTGGAGGTGAAGATATTCAACCGCTCGCGTTCTTCCTAGGTGCCCCGACGCGGGCGGGCGGGAACGGGCATGAAATGGCACAGCGCATGTGGCAAGGATCGGCGGATTTCAGGCGGGTCCGTGTTCGGCTTAGGCTACAAACATTACACAATTGCACGTTAGCCCGACGCGCCAGCGAGGGGTTCGGTCGGGACGGCCCCGCCCCGGTCCGTCATGCCGAACGAAGTTGGTCCGCCGTGGAGTTCGTTTCGGCAGACCCCTCGCTGGCGCGTTTTGAAGTTGCACGTTCTGCGTCACTCGGATTGCTTGTGCCTTCGTATCAAGCGAGATTTCTTTCAGTCGGATCAATGTTGCGGTCGGTCCCGTTGCGTCAGTCGCGTAACCGCAGCCCCATCGGACTACCCCGAAGGGGTTTCATGTAATAGCCCAGGGTCGCGGCGTTTCGCCGCGCACCCTGGGTTCTCGACACCACCCCGGCCGTACCCCGAA
>JAYVXO010000097.1:0-6079 GCA_043785105.1 Fimbriiglobus sp. | reverse complement strand
TCATCTGGATGTTTTGTTCATCCAGAATTTTCTTATCAATGAACCGGACGACGGTCACGTCGCCGATGTCTTCAAAGGTAATCCGTTGGCGGCGCGGTTGCGACATGTGGCAGTACCTCGGCGTGAACAAACTCGGTTGCGGCGGGGGCGCCGTCCGTAGCGTGATAGTGATTTTCTTCTGAACCGACTGACTGTCAAGCGGTCGGCGCGGTTTTCCCAACCGGAAAAACCGATTCGATCCCTCAGGATGAACACATTGGCAGTGACATCCCGCCGATCGGCCCTTCACTCGGAGTCAGTAGGACTTCTTGCTCTATGCTATCGAGTTCCGCGACAAATTCTTCGCCGAAGTACCACAAAATATCCGGTCGCGCACTACGGTAGAGCGTCGGACCGGGGCCTTGGCACACCAATTCGCCTTCGAGATCGAACTCGTAAGCGGGGCAAAGAATGCGGTCGTTGAACGACACCGGGAACAGCAAGCAAACCATCGGCTTGATGTCGTGAACATCAATGCCGCGTTCCAAGGCGAAGCGGTGGATTCGGCAACCCCGTCCGACGGGGTCGAGGAACACACACGCCCACTCGTTGTGCGGGGACCGACCCGGCGGTAAATCGACGACTTGCGTTCGGGTGTACCGCCCGCCGGGGTACTCGGTCTCGTCCAACACCCCGAAGTCGTCCGGGTCTTCGCGGAACCACTCGGACCGTGGCACCCCGAGGTACGCTTCCAGTTCGGGTTGGTGGGCCTCCAGGGCCGCAACGCGGGGCAACTCCGTGTCCGCACCGTACTGGCAACAGGCATCACTACAGAAGGTGCATTCCATGCAGTGGGTGAAATACGTGAGCGTAAAGATCCGCTTATCGACGAAGTCGATCACGGGTGCGCCGAACTTACAAGTGTAGGAGCGAGACAGCGAACGGGGCATGCCGGACCTTTCCTCAGTTCGTGGCCAAGTCGATCAGAGCGTGTTGACTTCTCAACGATTGTGCTCCGTGTCCATTCCAATTTCAACAGCAGTTCCCGCAGCCGTTAGCTCACGCTGGTTTCGACTGCCGCCACTGGCGCCGGTGTGACAGCCACAATTGGCTTCGCAAACGTTAGCCGGGCGTAGCCGTCGCGGAAATACTCAGCGAGTTCGCCGATGGCTCGCAACTCGACCCGGTGCAAGAACTGGCGAGCGCGCGCATCCATCGGGCCACTCGAAACGTGAACCATCAGTAACCGCCCACCGCCCATTGCGACCGCTTCTTCCACGGCTTTGAACAGACTGCGTCCGTGGCCTTGTTTGCGATGGGTTGGCGCAACGCAAAGCGTTTCCAGTGTCGCCGCCCCTTGGGCTGCGTCGGTCAGTTGGAAGCAAGCAAACCCGGCCAGCGTGTCTCGTGTGGCGAGAACCACGCATTGCCGGCCTTGGGAATCTTTTCGGGTGAGCGTCTCGTGCAGTCGCTTGGCAGTCAGTTTGCGGTCATCGGCGGGCAGGTGGTCCATCGCGTCGATCAGTTCGAGGAGTTGTGGCAAATCGCCGCGTTTGGCAGGACGAAGCCGCAGATCAAACGCGGACGGTTCGTCCGCGATATTGTCAATCGGGCCGTGTGGCACGACGACCGCTTCGGAATTCGCCACGTAACGAACGGCATTGGCTAACGTCGGTTTCGTGCTTCGCAATAGCGCCGCCTTCACCAGACCAACGATGAACTCGGGGTACGGTATCTTGGCCGATTCCAAGCCCGCGGCCAGACCGGCGAGCGGACTGATGCACGGGTTCGGGTTCACTTCCAGAATGAACGGCTCCCCCTCGTCGTCGAGTCGAAAATCCACACGGGCGTAGTCCCGGCACCCGACCAACTCGAACGCTTTCTTCGCCAACGTGGAAACCGTGTGGTGCAATTCCGGAGTCACGTCAGCCGGGTTCTTGGCCGGCGTCGCGGTGAAGTCGCGGGTGCCCGGTCGCCACTTGGCGTCGAACGAAACGATCGGCCACATGTTCGGCGAGTCGTCCGGCGGGACGAACAGAATTTCCGAAAACGGCAGCGTGGTCAGTTCCCCATCCCGTGCGATCAGCGCGACGTTGAACTCCCGACCCCGAATGAACCGCTCGACCAAAACCGACGGGCCGTAAGTGTTGCGGATGTACTCGACGCGCGCTTCAAGTTGCTTTTGGTTCGTCACCACACTGGCTTGGTCGATGCCCACGCTTGCATCTTCACGACCTGGCTTCACGATGACGGGCCACTTGATCGGGCACTTCGGGACACGCCCTTCTTCGACAACAAAAAAGGGCGCCGTCGGCAACCCGGCACCGGCAAGCAATTGTTTAGTCAGCGGCTTGGAGCGACACATCAACAACGGTTGCGTCGGTGAACCTGTGAACGGGATTCGTAGCAGTTCAAGCAACCCGGATACATACGCCTCGGTGTTGCCCCACTGCGCGAGACCTTCGTAGAGGTTGAAGATGGCATCGGGTGCCGACGCCTTCACGCCCGCGATGAGAGCAGCCGGGTTATCCGTCATGCCGAGTCGTTCGACGACGACGCCCGCTTGTTGCAAAATCCGCGCGATGGTGTCGGCGGTGTAGAGGATGTCGTGTTCGGAATCCGCGTCCGGATGATCGGGCGGAAGAGTCGGTTCGTTGTACAGGACAAGAATACGCGGCTGCATAATAACTCGGTCTCCTACACACAGACGGTGTGGATCCCAATCGAGAGCGAATCCAGCGAAACGTCACCACCACAAACTTCGATTGGTGTGCTTACACTAACGCGATAGCCACAACATCGACAAGCAGAAAGCCCACTTCAACTGGCACGTTGTGCGTCACTCAGTTCGGTTTATGCAGGCGCGGCATCGGCGCAACGGGCGTCGGCGTTGCGGTCACTTGGGCAAAAAGGCACGTTTTTTCAACCCCGGTGGGGTTGCAAGCGAAGACAAATAGAAAAACTTCCACCAACGAATAGGACGCTCACTCGACACCGACTACTCGATCGCTTTGCCGATCGCGGTGGTCCAGAGGGCGTAGCCTTTTTCGTTCAGGTGCAGGTTGTCTTTCTGGAAGAGTTCTGGGTTCGGTTGGCCGTCAGCCATTAGCATTACGGGGACGACATCAATGTAATTTAACTTGGCGTCGGTCTGGCAATAACTCTTCACGAGTTTGTTGGCTTCGGTTTGTCTGTCGAAGAGTTTCATCCGCGACGGGCTGGGCTTCACGGCGATGAAATGGATCGTGGTCTGCGGCAACTTGGCATGGACGATCTTCACGAGTTCTTTGAAGTCGTCGCTGACCTGTCGGGGCGTCCGACCGCTGGCAATGTCGTTGTCCCCGGCGTAGAGCACGATGGCTTTCGGCTTCCACTTCAACACGATTCGATCAACGAAGTGTGTCGTATCCCTTACTTCAGACCCGCCGAACCCGACGTTCACCACGTTCAGTTTCGGAAACGATTTCGTTACGTCCCAAAGTCGAATGCTTGAACTCCCCGCAAACAGGATCGGATCAGCCATCGGCGGCTTGTCGGTCAATCGCTTTTCGATGGCCACAATTTCCTTCTCCCACTTCACCGCCCGGTCCGGCTTCGGCTCCTGGGCACTCAACCCGAAACCCGCGACAACAACTCCCGTAAAACAGAGTAAGATTCGGCGTATCATCGGATGCCTCGTTTGATTAGGACAATAAAAACCGTGTGGTTCAGTGTTGAATATGGTACCAGTTCCCGTTGTGAGAATCTCATGGCAATTGTCACGCTGATGAACTCCGAGACCGATCCGGGTATTTTGCCGAAGGTCTGTTGCCGGTGCGGAATGCCAGCGGACGCGGAGAAACGGGTCAACTTTTCCTGGACGCCGCCGTGGACGCTCGCGCTGATCGCGGCGGGGATTGTGATTTACATCATTGTGGCCGCGATTCTGCGCAAGTCACGGGTGGTGTACTTGCCAGTGTGCGAAGAGCACAACAGTTACTGGAAAGCCCCTGAACTGTTTCTCGTGCTGAGCCTGTTGGGGACGATCGCGGGTAGTATCGGGGCCGGGATGGTGTTAGCCGGAAATCCAAACACGGCGGACTACGTCTTAGTAGTGGTTCTTGGTGCTGCGGTCTGGTTCGTCGTCTCACTCATCATCGGAATCGTCTGGCAACAACGATACGTTCGAGTCACGGAAATCACGGATCGAGAGATTCGGCTCAAAAATATCCATCAGGACTTTCTTGACGCACTGGAACAGGACCGTGACCGCGATTGGGACGAACACCAAGCCCGCAAACAAGCTCGTCGGAAGCAGCGAGCCGAAAACGAAGACGATGATGACGAAGTGTAATCGGCCCAAGCAGCCCGATCAACCTAATCTACCCTAATAACCCGAATTGAAAATCTTACCAGGTTGCCACAAACTACCCGTTTTTTGATATTTTCTCTTCACTTCCGACTCTGGCGCTGTACCATACTAGGAATTCGTTAACGCGGATTATCGATCCGGCTTCGTGATTGAGGACTATTTAATGTTTAGCCGATTCTTGCTACTGACGGGTTTTGCGGCAATTCTGGTAGTTCCGTCAACTGCCACAGCACAAGGCACGTTCACCTGGAACTTCGGAACGACAGTGGCTAACCCGTTAGCCAGCTCTGCAACAGGTTCCGGGGCGATTGCCGGCTCGTTCACAATCGCTAACTCTAATGGAGTGGTTGCGACACCGATTTCGACCACAAACCCCTCAGGTATTACTCCTGAACCTGGTTCTGGGGCATTCAACCTCGGCACTTCAGTGAATAATGCGTTCCCGACGTTCAATGTTGCGGCACCTTATTATCAAGTCACCTTAACCGACTCAGGATCGGGTGGTCTGCAACTGAACGACTTCACGTTCAATTATCGCCGTTCGACGACTGGTGCGCTAAATTACTCGTTACGGTCCAGTTCTGACAGCTTTGCATCGAATCTGTTGTCTGGCACAGTCAACACTGCTGACAAATGGTTAACACAGGCAAATGGTACCGGTAATGTTAATATTGGCACCGGGACTGTGACTTTGCGTTTGTACGTGTTCAACGGGTCAGGCGCTGCCGCCTCGGGCGTTATCAACTCGCAAATTGACGATGTGGTCATCACGTACACCCCCGTCCCGGAACCCGCCACGATGCTTAGCTTGAGTGCCTTGGGTCTGGGTGCCGTGGGCTTGGTTCGCCGGATTCGTCGGACAGCAGTTGTGGCCAGCTAACCACTGGTGTAATGGACAGAAAAAGAAGAACGGAAAGAGGGTCTGCGATGAACGCAGACCCTCTTTCCGTTCTTCTTTTTCCCATCGTGTCAATCATTTTGCCGAGCGACCTGTGGTGTGGAATAGTTGCCCGTAACATTTTCGGCAATTTTCTCACTTTTATCTGGACAAGCGTTTTTCAAACGTGGAAACTAAAAACACGTAAGCAAACAAGGCTTTTTCGTCCCCACGACCAGACTTTCTGACAGGAAAAATTGTACGATGCGAATACTCCTCGCGTTAGTCAGTTTCACAGCTCTGATAACAGTCGGTTCACTCCACGCCCAGACCACGGTGTTTTCCGATAACTTCAATCGTGCGAACCTGACCACTGGGGCACCGACTACTTACATGACAACTCTTGCAGGCGGAGATGGTGGGGCACAGATTGTGTCAAGCAATTTTCTGAGGTTAACGAACGACTTCACAGGTGCTGCCAATGCCAGTGGGCGAATCATGGTTTCTGGACTCACTTCCAGTTACGGCGCACCTTACAACACAACATTAGGATTAAACACGGGCCAAGTCGTCGAGTGGTCTGCCAACATGAAGTACAATGGGCCTGTGAATGCAAATCAACCCGGTGCTTTCGGACTCGGGGCTTACGCAACTGCCATCGTCCTGGCATCTGACCGATCCGACTTCACTGCATCCGATGCCCAAGGATATGCCATCGCGTTAGGGAGTGGTGGGACAATAGATCCGGTTCGTCTCATTCGTTTTTCAAATGGTCTAGGCCGTGTTGATTGATGTTGTTGGAATCTGGGCGGCTTGGTAAACGGCTGGGGTAAGGCTGGCAAACTCAGACCGGAGCGCACGGATGCATCGCC
>JAYVXO010000096.1:0-6085 GCA_043785105.1 Fimbriiglobus sp. | reverse complement strand
AACGACCCGCACAGTTATCGCAACCAAGACTTCGGGTTCTTCCAACCCGTTAGCATCGGCGATACCGTGTGGGTGGACCGGAATAACAACGGAACCCGAGACGCCGGTGAACCGGGGTTGGCCGGGGTGACCGTCGTGTTAATGGAAGTGACCGGAACCTCTGCGACGACCGTGGGCACCACCGTCACGAACGCAAACGGCGGGTACCTGTTCACCAATCTCGCGGCGGGGACTTATCAAGTCAAACTGGTCCGAGATGCGGTTCTCAACGGCTACAAGTCTAGTACCGGATCGCTCTCCAACGTCGGGCCGTTTGAACCATCACTCACGGACAAGCCGAACGACCAAGACCACGGTACGGAGGCGGTCGGGTTCATTACTGGCCCGATTCTTTCGGCCACGGTCGGTGGTGCGACTGCGGTTGACCCGGCCACGATTCCTGCCGGACTCCCCGCCGATCCCGCTGGGGTCACGAGCCGGTATCGCACACAAGATTTTGGCGTCTTCCAACCCTTGCAACTTGGGGACTTTGTCTGGGACGATGCCAACAATAATGGCATCAAAGACCCGACTGAAAACGGCATCGGCGGGATTGTTGTTGAACTTCTGGATGCCGCAGGCAACCCGATCACGGATTCGACGAACGCCCCAATCCAGACGACAACCCTCGCAAATGGAACCTACCTGTTCTCGAACTTGATCCCTGGTCAATACCGCATTCGCATTACCGCTCCGGTTGGCTACATGAGCAGTAGCGGAACGAACGGCAGCATGACCGGGCCGTTTGAACCCGGATTGGCCGGGAGCGACCTCACTAACAATGCCGACCACGGCACCCAGGTCGCGGGCACGCAGAAAATCACCTCAACTGCGGTGACGTTGGTTGATGCTAGCGCGGCGACGAACCCGAACCCGGACCTGTCTTCGGACGGGATCGCGGGGCGTGCCAACTTGCGACAAGATTTCGGCATCTACCGCAAGGTCTCCGTCGGGGATTTTGTTTGGAACGACATCAACAACGACGGCATCTTCAACAACGCCGAACCGGCGATTGCGGGCGTCACGGTCCGGTTGCTCGATGGGGCAGGGAACCCCGTCCTCGGAGCGGGTGGCGTGGCGATCACGACGACGACCGCTGCTGATGGCGGCTACTTATTCACAAACTTGACACCGGGTCGCTATCAAATCGAAGTCGTGGTCCCATCCGGATTCAAATCCAGCACGGGGACAAACGGTTCGGCAACAGGGCCATTTGAGCCAGTGTTAACGCCCACCGATCCCGCCAACAACCGGGACCACGGTACGACCCAAGCCGGTGGCTTAACCGTGCGCGGGCCTGTTTTGAACTTGCAAGTCGGCTTAGCCCCGCTCGACGATACGGATGGCCCTGCGTCCGCGACCGCGCTTGATGCCGGTGTGCCGAACGAGAATAGTTACCGCAACCAAGACTTCGGGTTCTACAAACCGCTTGCCGTCGGGGATTTGGTGTGGCGCGACGATAACAACAACGGCATTCGGGATGTCGGTGAACCGGGCATCGGCGGCGTGACCGTGATGTTGTTGGACGGCGCCGGGAACATGATTGCTGCAACAACAACGGCGACCGACGGCACGTACCGCTTCTCCGATCTCGCGCCCGGTGTTTACTGTGTGAAGGTCACCGCACCAACGGGGCTGGTGAGTTCGACGGGGGGCGTGGGAAGTCCGTTTGAACCGGCCCCACAGAACACCACCGACAACATCGACAAGGGCACGACACAACCGAACGGCTCAATCAAAGCCGGGATATTTACGCTTGGAATTCCAGGTTCCGCACTGAACCCGAGCGAGAACGGTTTCGCCAACCTGACACAAGATTTCGGGTTGTACTCGCCACTCGCGGTCGGTGACACGGTGTGGTTGGACGCCAACAACAACGGCATCCGGGATGCCGGTGAAGCCGGCGTTCCGAACGTCGTCGTGCGGTTGCTCGACGGCAACGGGGTGGTTCTTGCTACGACCACGACCAATGCGAGCGGCCTGTACCGCTTCAGCAACTTGACGTCGGGAACGTACTCCGTCGAAATCACACCGCCCGCCGGACTCACGAGTTCAACCGGCGGCATCGGCAGTCCGTTTGAACCCGCTGCCCAGTCGATCCTCGAAGACCACGACAAGGGGACCGGGCAACCCAACGGCACCATCCGCACGCAGTCCTTCGTGCTAACCCCGACTGGCAACCCCAGCGAGAACGGCACGGCGAACCTCACCCAAGATTTCGGCCTGATCTCGCCTCCGGCTCCACCGCCTCCGCCTCCGCCTCCTCCACCACCAGCGGGAGTGGCCCAGGTGTCAGGGTTCGTCTACGTCGATGCGAACCTGAACGGGGTCCGTGATGCTGGCGAGAAGCCGATACCGGGCACACGGGTTTACCTGAATGGCACCGACGACAACGGGAACCCCGTCAGCAAGTCCGTGTTGACGGATACCAACGGGTTTTACCAGTTCATTAGCCTCGTGCCTGGCAATTACACCATCCGCGAACAGCAGCCGGACGGCAACTTCTACGACGGCCTTGATGCCGCCGGGACCGTTGGCGGCACTGTGGTCGGGATAACGGGCAACGACATCCTCAGTTCGATTCGGCTGAACGCGAACGACACCGGGATCAATTATAACTTTGGAGAGTTCCCGAACGCGGCGACCTTCGGCTACGTCTGGGTGGACACGAATCGCAACGGTATCTTCGAGGCGGGTGAAGCGCCGATTCCAGGGGTTGCAGTCACCATCAGTGGGACCGCCTTTGCCGGAACGGCCTTCGCTCGACCACTAACCGCTGCCGATGTCCCTGGTGGCCTGACAGTTCTGACCAACAGCCAAGGACGGTACGACTTCCCAAGCCTGCCGTATGGCACTTATACACTCAGCGAGACGCAACCGACGGACTACGACGACTGGCAAGAGCAAGACGGTGACCCGAACGGGCCACGTCCGACGATCACGAACGATGTCTTCTCCGGTCTCGTGCTGAATGCGTCCGCACCGATCCGCGGGCCGTTTAACTTCGGTGAAGTGATCTCCGGGTCGAGTCGTCCTCCTGGCGGATCGCCGCAAACCCCGGTGGAACCTTCTAAGCGTGACTTCTTAAGTTCCACGGCGACAAGCCTCGCCGTGGCTACGCCGGGTGCTGTGAACGTCCCGATCACCCCGCCCACGCCGGGTGTGGTTTCGGCAGTTGCGAATCTGGGGCTACAACCCCGGTTCGTGGCGTCGGGGCTTGATCCCACGAAGACATCGTTCCTGGTGACGGGTGCGGGTGCGGGGAGTGCGCCGCTGGTGCGGGTCTTCGACTACGCCTCGGGTCTGGAGAAATTCCGCTTCCTCGCCTACGAGCAAGGCTACACCGGCGGCGTTCGCACCGCCTCCGGGGACATTAACGGCGACGGCGTCCCGGACATCATCACCGCTACGGGTGTCGGTGGCGGCCCTCGTGTTCGCGTATTTAGCGGCGTGGATGGATCGGTGTTGATGGACTTCTTTGCTATGGAAACGACCTACACGGGTGGGCTTTCCCTGGCGGTTGGTGATGTGGACGGCGATGGCCGTGCCGACATCATCATCGGCACGGATCAAGGCGGCGCTCCGCGTGTGAAAGTCATCAGTGGCAAGACTGGCGCGACGATCTCCGACTTCTTCGCGTTCGATTCCAACCAACGGGGCGGCGTTCGGGTTGCGGCAGCGGACTTCAATAAAGACGGTCGCGCGGACATCGTCGCGGCCAGCGGGGCGGGTGTGCCGACTCGGGTGCGGGTCTTCGATTCGGCGACGGCCCAAGCGATCCAAGATTTCTCCCCGTATGGGGCAACCTTCACCGGCGGTGCGTATGTCGCCGCAGGGGATTTCAACGGCGATGGCGTCCCGGACATCATTACCGGGGCGGGCGAAGGCGGCGGCCCACACGTGCAGGTTTTCAGCGGCTTGGACAACAGTGTGTTGGCCAGCTACTTCGCTTACGAATCGACGTTCACCGGCGGTGTTCGAGTCGCTAGCCTCGAAGTGACTGGCGACAACCGCACTGAAATCGTCACGGCAGCCGGTGCGGGCGGTGGGGCGCGGGTGACGATCTTCTCCGGGCCGGGTATCAGCACGATTGACGACTTCTTCGCGTTCGATGCCACCGTCACGGGGGGCACGTTTGTCGGAGCCGGGACCGCAACCCGGAAGGTTCTCGCTTCGACCGGGTTGCCGACCGCAGCCGGAAACTTAGGCAAGCCGGGTTCATTGCCGACGTTGTAATCGTGTGTTGCGAATCAGAAAGAACGACGGCCAATCCGATTGGATTGGCCGTCGTTCTTTGACAAGGTAGTTGCTCTCACGCATCAAGAAGCCTAAAATTCGACGCAGTTCGACTTATACAGTTCACCCGTCTCAACTTGGAGTCTTCGATGTTGCCTTCCGTTTCCCGTCGGGACTTTCTAGCCGGTGCGGTCACTGGCGCCGCATTGCTAGCGACAAACCGCCTGTCGATTGCTGCTGAAGATAAAGCACCGCTGTTCAAAATCTCCCTGGCGCAATGGTCGTTGCATCGCGCATTCGGTCGCCGTGGGAAGGCCACACTCGACCCGTTGAACTTCGCCACCATCGCGCACACCGAGTACGGCATTGATGCGATTGAATACGTCAACCAGTTCTACGCCGCGAAGAAGAAGGACGAGAGCTACTTGAAGGATCTCAAGAAAGTGGCCGACGACAGCGGCGTGCGGAGCGTGCTGATTATGTGTGACAACGAAGGGGCACTCGGCGATGCCGATGAAGCGAAACGCCAAATCGCAGTCGAAAACCACTACCGTTGGACGGAATGGGCCAAGTACCTCGGCTGTCACTCGATCCGCGTCAACGCTTACAGCACCGGTAACTACGACGAGCAAGTCAGTCGTGCTGCCGATGGTCTGCGCAAACTGACCGAGTTTTCTTGCAAGATGGACATCAACGTCATCGTGGAAAACCACGGCGGGCTGTCCTCGAACGGCAAATGGCTGACGACGGTGATGAAGAAAGTCGATCACAAGTGCTGCGGCACGCTGCCCGACTTCGGCAACTTCAGCCTGGGTGACGGCAAAGAATACGACCGCTACAAGGGCGTCGATGAAATGATGCCGTATGCCAAGGGTGTGTCCGCGAAGACTTATGACTTCGACGACAAAGGCAACGAGACGAAGATTGATTATCGCAAGATGTTGGCAATTGTTTTGAAGAAGCACAAGTACAATGGCTTCCTCGGGATCGAGTACGAAGGCGCCGGACTCAGCGAGCCGGACGGCATCAAGGCGTCGAAGAAATTGCTCGAAGCGATCCGCGAAGAAATGTCGAAGTAAGTGCGATTACGAGGTGACCCATGCCGCTTTATGTTTACGAAGTTGTGCTGCCGGACGGCTCCGGCGGCGAACAGTTTGAACTGCTGCAATCCATGCGGGAACCCGTATTGAAAAAGCGTCCCGAAACCGGCGAGCCGATCCGTCGCATCATCGGGACGCCGAACGCGCCGAAGGGTTGGACCGATTCGCAAGGCAAGGCCACAACCAGCGATGGCAACCTTAAACGGCTCGGGTTCACCAAGTACGTCAAAGGCGGCAACGGGAAGTACGAAAAGCGCTTCGGCACCGGCCCCGATGCGATCTCGAAGCCGCCGTCGGGTTCGTGAGTTGCGTCGTGATTTAGACTTCATCCCAAGGCTGTTTCGGTCGGTTGGCGACTGCGACAGCCTCTTTTGCTTCCTTCACAAAGCCGAACGCGGCGTATCCCAGGAAGACCAACAACCCTACACCACCACCGATGGCGACAACGCGATCCCGTTCTTTTCGTGCGGCGACCGCCGCAGGGGTTTCGGGTGTAGGACACCTTCTCGGGCCTCACCCCGCCTGAATTGAGTTCGGCGCAAACAACTCAGCAGCCATCGCAAGGCACCCGATGATAACCAATCGTTTCATGTGAGGCTCACTTCAAACTGTGGTAGGAGTTACGCAGTGGTGTTGTGAGTCGGGTTCTCGAAGTCCCGCAGGGTGGCTATAGTCGCGGGCATGAGCCAGCCCAAAGTCTCCGCGCTTGA
>JAYVXO010000095.1:0-6152 GCA_043785105.1 Fimbriiglobus sp. | reverse complement strand
ATCGCTCTGGTGGGGCCTGCGTCGTCTGTCCGATTTCCTGATCGCGGAGAACGTCCTCGCCTCCGGGCCAAAAAAAAGATGTGTGTAAATGACAGGCTGTGTGCTCCCAGGCTTTCAGCCTGAAGCCAAAGAATGCCAGTGCAGTGAACAAATTTCCAACGAACTCTCGTGATGCTTACCCGCCGGTCACACTTTCCGGATTACTTTCGTGTTATTCGTGTTATTCGTGGTTCAATTCCTGATCCGGGTTAGGATAGCCTCGACCGATAACAGACCTCTCACTGGCTGACCCGCATGAGCGAAACTCTCACCCAAGCTGTGCAGGATTACCTGAAAGCGATTCACCGGCTCGGGGGGGATGATCGCGTCGTGTCCCCGGCGGACATTGCCGTCATCCTCAGTGTGAAAGCGCCGTCCGTGACTGGGATGTTGAAACGCCTCGGGGAAGCGGGATGGATTCATTACACCCCCGGAACGGGGGCCAAGCTGACCGCTGCTGGGGTACTGGAAGCCCGACGGGTGATCCGCCGACACCGACTGATTGAGCTATTCCTGACGAAAGTTCTCGGCCTCGATTGGAGTGAAGTGGACGCCGAAGCGGAGGCACTGGAACACGCCATCTCACCGCGACTGGAACAGGCGATCGCTGCCCATCTTGGCGAACCCCTCGAAGACCCCCACGGCCACCCCATCCCCAGCCGCACTGGGGAACTGCTCCAACGTGACCTGCGTAAGCTCTGCGATTTCGGCGAAGGGCAACGGGTCATCATCCGCGAAGCCCAAGACGATAACCCCGAACGTCTTCGCCGCTGGCGCGAACTGGGTTTGACACCCGGCACGGTCATCCACATCCGCAGTTACCAACCGCTTGATGGCCTGTTTGAAGTCGATGTCAACGGCGAAATCATCCGCCTCGGGAGTGAAGGTCTCGCCGGATTGCAGGGCGAAGTCGTGGAATCCGACAAATAATTCGACCGAATCCACAGTGTCGTCTTTTCCTACCATGATGCGCAATCCGCCGGTAAATTCGTTGAATTTACCCCAGCCTCCGGTTGCCCTGCCCCCAGACGTGACTTAGATTTCTCCTGACAGGCCAGTGACGTACACGCGGTTCAGAGTGAGTGCCCTAAGCCGTTCCGTGACAACTTCACGCCGTCCCACGATCTTTTCTGGGGAGGCTAACGATGTTTCAGATGATTGCGTGCAACTTGGCGGTTCTTTCGATTGCCATGCTGTTCTACGCTTGGCGGGATTCTTCTTACGGTCGCGCAAAGCAGAACGCGCACATCCATGAACGTGTCGCGTACATGCTCTGGGTCGCCGCACAGAAGAGTACCTGAATGGAGTGAATCGCCCGCTACCATCAATAGCCTTCGACCCACGTGGATTCCCCACGTGGGTCGGTTTATTGACTGACCGAAGCGCGACAGGGTTTGCACACGGCGATCAGAAGTAGGGTTGATGTTTTTGGCACCATGCCAGTTCTGGCATTGTAAGGATCACATTGTTGGCAGGGAGCGACTGGAGTGCCGCTGCGCTCAACCTTAGGTACTCACGTGAGTCGAAAAATCCACGATGCTTTGAAGCGAGCGAAGGACAATGCTGAGGCCAAGTGCGATGATGACGAGCGCACTCAAGAAACCGAGCAGCCGCAGGAATCGGTAGCTTCGTGGAACTCGCTCGATCCAGTCTTTGGCCCAAACGACGAACAGCCCGATCACCACGAGTACGGACGCCAGGCCGACACTGAACGCGGTAATCAGTAAAAGCCCGTACAGCAACCGATGAACGGCGATTGCCGAGAGTAGCACGACGAGCGCCGAGGGGCAGGGGATCAGACCGCCGGAAACACCGAGGGCGAGGACCGCGCGGACCGTGATCGGCCCTTCCGGGAGGTCGTGATTGTGGTGTGCCGGTGACACACTCCCTGACGGAGCGGGACGGCGTTTTGGGCCGAGAATTAAGCGCCGGACTCGGAAGTACAGGAGCCAGATGCCGACACAAAAGATGATGACCCCGGACGCGACGCCGACCCAGGGGTAGAGCGTTTCCGGCACCACGAATTGGTTCAAACTCAAGACCGTGAAGCCGAGCAGAAACACGCCAAGGGTGTGCGTGACCGTGACAACGACCCCGAGCGCCACGGCGTGCTTTGCCGTGCCCCGTGACCCGGCGAGGTACGCGGCGACCATTGTTTTGCCGTGCCCCGGCGCGAGTGCGTGAAGCGACCCGAAGACGAAGGCAATCGCCAGCCCAAGCGCCATCGCGGTGACGCCAACGTCCTTGTTAAGGATCACATCGGTGAACGCATCACGCGGAGTTTTGGACGCGGTAGGCTCTTGCGGCGAATCCTGTTCAACGCGCCCACGCGACTGCATGTCCAGACTTGCGGTGAAGCTTGCCTGCACGTCCTGGGGGGGAATCTGGTCGGCCGGGTAGTTCGACAAGGCGCGGCTTCGGTCCTGGGTTCCAACGGTGGACGCCAGGAGGGCAACCCCGTCGGAATTCAGGACGATGATTTCTTTCCAACCCGCCCGTGACGGGTAGTTGTCGTCGCGGTACTGGAACCGACTGGGGGCGTTGGACAGGTCCGGCAACGACGCGACAAAGTCGTACTCCAGCCGCACGGTTTCCAGTCCGCCGGCGCCGGGTTCCATTCGCAACTGGGACGTGACCAGCCGAAACGGGAGTGCGATTCCGTCGTGTTTAAGGGAGATTGCGACCCGCAGTTCTTCGCCCTTCTTCGCCAAATAGTCGGTCTGCTCCGCTGCCGAAATCGTGCCGTCTTTGTCGGCGTCCATCCGGTTCTTTTCGCCGAACGCCGGGATCTCCGCGAAGTCCAGGACGTACTGAAGTCGAACGTCCCCCGGTTCGATCCGGAGTCGGGAATAATGGCAGATCGCAAAGTTGCCCATCGGGTGCGCGCTGGCGCGAGCGTCGGCAAGAATGGCGGTTGCGACGACGAGCAGCCAAACGGAAACGAGACGACGACCAAGGCAGAGAGCCATTACCGCGCTCCCACTTTGACTGCGGCGTTGTCGCTTAATTTGGCGAGCGTGTCCGTTGCGGTTTTCACGAACGTGGGGTGAAAGTACGGGTTCGTGTTCACGGCTTGGAAGAGGTACTGGGTCGCGTCCGCCCGCTTCCCGACCGCGGCGTGGATCATCCCCGCGTGAAACAGGATCATCGCGTCGGGCGTCTTTCGCTTGAGTGCGAGTTGAATCATCTGCCCGGCTTCTTGGTGGCGGCCGTTCTTGTGCAGGCACCACGCGAGCGTGTCCACCGCGACGACGTTTTTCCGCGTCCGGTATTCCGCTTCGGCGAGTTCGAGTGCTTGCGGGAGGTTCTTGTCGTGGTCCGCCCAGTAGCGGGCCAGTTGACTATCGCCGAGAACGCCGTTGGCCTGGTTCAACTTGTGCGTCACGTCAACCAGGGCTTCGTACTCCTTGGCCTTTTCCAACTGCCCCATACTCCGGTAGCGGTCTTCGAGCGCGACGATGACATCGTGTTGCGGCGCAACGGCGAACGCTTTTTCCAGCGCCGCGATCGCGCCCGGATTGTCCCCGCGCGCCGTTTTGATACGCCCGTCCAACAGCAACAGGTGGTAGTTGTTCGGGGCTTTTTGCAGCGCGGTTGCGACTTGTTGTTCGGCGGGGAGCAGGGCGCCGATGCTAAAGTGCATCAGGGCCATTTGTGCGATACACCACGCCGTGTTTTCCGTGTACCGTCCGCCGACTTCGACGGCTTTGCGCATCAGCCACAGCGCTTGTTTGGTATCGCCCGTTACGAACAACCATTGTGCGCCGCGACAATACGAGGCTTGGTCGGGTCGAATGTCGAGCATTTTCTGGTAGCGGATGCCGGCGGTGTCGTAGTTGCCAATTTCCATCTCGGCGTCGCCGATCAACCCGTAGGGGTTGGGGTCGTCGGGGCGCTTGGCAATGGCCTGCTCCGCCCAATCAATGGACGACTCGAACTGGTGCCGACTTCCCGCAACCCAGGCCATGCCGATGAGTCCGTCCTTGTCGCTCGGCGAATGGCTCAGTGCGACACGGTAGGCGCGTTCCGCGTGGGTGTAGTACGCGCTATCTGCCGTCTCGCGGGCTTTCTGCATCAACGCATCACCCAGTGCCGCCCAGAGCACGGAATCCGACGGGGTCTTTTCAAGTCGGGCCGACAAGTTCGTCAACACTTTGTCCGCGTCGGCGGCTTTGCGACCACTCGGTAACCCAGCCAGAAAGGCTTGCGGGCTGATCGTCTCGGTTTGAACCCCTGGCTGAACCAGAGGCTTGGAACTGTCCACGACTTCTTGGGAGGATGACTTCGTCGTCCACCCGATGAGGCCGACCAGCACCAAAACAACGGACACGCCCAGTGCGCCGCAAAGCCACGATGTACGAGACACGATCGCCACCTTCATCGAAAGGAAGTTCAGTCGGGATTGAACCGGCACCCCGAAAGCTCTGCATTTCGGGGTGCCGGTCGGAATCATTCAGAAAGCGAACTAGTCTTGTTACTTTTTCGGCCCGGCGTGCGGGGTGCCGGAGTACGGGAAGACTTGAGGGTACAGCATGTCGTTGTTGGCAATGTTATCGCCGACCACCGTGATCGCCGTGTAGTTCGGCCCGCTTGCGATCGCAGTCAGTGCAATGTCCACGACGTCATCACCCAATCGGCGGCCGTTCGGCCAACCACCCGAAACGCCGGCCGTCGTGTCACCGCCGATAAACCCGAGGCGACTAAACCCCGCTTGACCGGCGAGCTTCACTGGGCCGGTCCTCGTGTTCACCCGGATCACATCGGGGATGTAGATCGTGACCAAGTCGGTGCGGTTGGTTGTTGCGAAGTTCGTGCTAAAAACGGCGTTCAACAGCGTGGCGATTTCCGGCGTGCGGGCGTAATTGGCAAACTGGTTGTCGGCGGTCGGGCTGGTCAAAATGTAGCGGTCTTTGTCCCGCAGTGCGACGAGTACCTCGTTAAACAACGGGTTGCCCATGCGGTTCACTTGGACCATTGGCCCCGCGTTGGTCGGGCCGTCTGCGGTGAGAATCCGAACCCGCGGGCGTGACACACTGGCGTACACACCAACACCAGTTTGGTTCGGGAAAAACGGGCTGTTGAACGGCATCGCGGCGGGCAAGTTCGTCAGCGGGATTTGGAGCGAGTAGTTGAGGACATCGTAGCCTTTGAAAAAGTCAATTCCGGTGCCAGCTTGTCCCAACGCACCACCCAAAATTCGCGGGTCCAGGAGGTCAAAGATGCCGGCGACGTCCGCGTAAAACCCGTCGTCCCGTTGGCCCGCGAATGAAACGTCACCGCCCACCAAATCTGTGACGGCCTCGCGCGTGTAAACGTCCAGCGCGCTGAACTGAGTTTGGCCGGAAATCGCGATCCCGTTGGCGTCGTTGTAAGCGGGCGTGGTTCTTGCCCCGACGTTCGGCGGCGGCGTCAGAATGTTGTTGCCGATCACGGTATTGTTCTTCGCAACCGCATAAAGTTGCGTGTAGTTCCGGTGTGCGTCCGTGTTGCTAGCAATGCCACCGACGTTGGGTGAACCGTTGACGTTCGCCCCGCGTCCGTAACTGAGGATGGTGTCCGGGTTCTTGTACGCAGCCGGCCCCGAGACGGGCGAAAACTGAAAGTTGTACTTCGTAATCGTCGCGCCCGTGGCGGGGTTCGTGATGTGAATGCTGTACGTCGCGTCACTGGCGAACCGATCGTAAACAACGCCGTCGCCTGGGTCGATTAGCGGTCGCACGGCCACGACAACGTTCAACACTTGTTGGTTGTCGTTGTTATACTTTGTGCCGAGAAAAGCATACACGTCGGTGATGTTAGAATACACATCCTGCTTCGATAGCGGCCCGTCGCTATGGCTTGCGGCGTTCAAACTGGGAGTATCCACCAGACAAATCCCAACGGCGAGCGTAGCCCACACCCTAACAATTCTTTTCATTGCAACACCTCAAACGAATTTTATGAACATAATTTGCAGAGCCTCAGGAGTACGCATCGTCCGATAAAATGGATTTCACAAACGTGAAAAATTTTCGCCGACCCTAAGTTATACCGCTCACGGGTCGAATTGAGTTCCGGCCTTGACGAGCCGTGGGGTTGACCCCCACGGGGTGCGCAACCCGTGGGGGTCAACC
>JAYVXO010000094.1:0-18568 GCA_043785105.1 Fimbriiglobus sp. | reverse complement strand
CGCTTCTTCGGTTGCTTTGCCATACTCTGACCCTACACCAACCGACGGAAACCGGCAAGCCAACCGGCCAAAATCCGATTCCAAACTGACGCACTACCCATTTTCTTAATCATGCCAGCAGTCAGGAAGCAGTACGGCCTATACGGTCTTGCGTATTCGGACGTCACGAGGCCGGTCATGAAGGTCTCAATGATGTTTTTGGACGATTTGACGGTTTTGCTACCCGTTTCAATTGTGGTTGTGATTGCTGCCGTCGGTCTCAGTCGGTACGCTCCTGTCAAGCGTCGAATCGGCGCAGTGTTGGTCCAGTTCCTAACGGCTTTCCTGATCGTTTCGATTACCATCATGTTCGCTTGTGCCGTGTTTGCGGAAAGAAGCCTAGTGGACGGGTTGTCGAGATATGGGATCCCACATGTTGGACGGATCACCGGGTATGAAAGTCGATGAACGGGTGCTGTGCCTTCCGACGCCGCACTTTCGTGCGGTGGGGGTGTTTCACGGGTTGCGATTGGCGGAGGACGGGTATCGGTCGCGGTTGTTGGACGCGGCTCAGTATTCGTTCCGGCCCCGTTCTGAAGTTGAAACCGATCCGGAATTTAAGCAGTTGATCCCCTACGTGGTGTTGAAATCGGGGGGCCAATTGTTTCACTACCAACGCGGGGCGGCGGGGACGGAGAAGCGGTTGCAAGCGTTGCGGTCCATTGGCATTGGCGGGCACATCTCGGAAGAGGATGCGGCAGGTGGGGCCGATCCGTATCGTACCGGCATGATGCGGGAAGTCGTGGAAGAAGTGGCAATTGAGTGTGAATACACCGAACGCCTGATCGGGTTCATCAACGACGACCGCACGTTGGTCGGCAGCGTTCACCTGGGCGTGGTGCATCTGTTCGAGTTGACCGCACCGCACGCCACGCCGCGTGAAGCAGCATTGGCGGGGGCGGGTTGGTCGTCAGTTACGCAGTTGCAAAGTGAGCACGCGCAGTTTGAAACGTGGTCACAACTCGTCTTGGAAGAACTCACCAACCGACGATGAGCACTTTGTCATCCGCTTGGGTGAGCCGCCAACCCTTGTCGGTCTTCTCAATCCGCTTCGGCTTGTAGGTGTACGCCAAATCGGCAGCGCGTTTGACGGTGTCGTCCGGCCAAATCAGACCCGCTTGCAGTTTCGGCGCAAGTTGAGGATTGACGAGCATTGGCAACGTCGCTGGATGTTGTGCAGGCGGGAGAATCACGGCGTGTCGATCGACAGTTCGGGGTTCGACTTCACCTCTCACGTTGATCTGCAACACCGGAACGCGAAACTTTAACGCAACATGGATTGAGGCATCGGCCCCGATCGCCACGGCGGTCACTTCGGACACCCAAGGGTGTTTCGCAAACGTGGCCGCCAAGCGGTCCTTCAACGTCGGCTCCACGACTTGGACTGCTTCCGGCCAATGGTCCAGAAAGCGAACTTCGGTGAGGAACGTGAGCTTATCCGTTCCGGGTGGCACATCGGTTGCGATGTCCGTGAAGCGAACGGCATAGCGGTTCTGCGATGTGACTTGTTGGCCCGCTCGCCCGCCAATCCAGACGATGACAACCATCACGCCCAACACGACACTGAGCGCCAACAGCCCTTTGAACAACACTGCTAGGAACGCCCACCGATCCTTCGGTGAACCGTGCTTCGTCCCGCGCTTTGGTTTTCCGCGTTTCGTGGCCATGAAGTAGTGGTCAGTGGCTAGTGGATAGTGGATAGTAAAAATCGTTTCTGCGGTTTAACTACCCACTACCCACTGGCCACTCATCACTGCTCTGTGGCTTGGCAGTTACCACACGTTCAGTTCCTGTTGCAACGTGATGCCCGAGTTTTCTTTCACGCGGTTGCGAACAATGTCCAGCAGTCGGATCAGGTCTTTCGCGGTGGTGCCGGGGTGGGCGATGGCGTAGTTGCCGTTGCGGTCGCTGACTTCGGCGTTGCCGACTTTCGTTTTGGCTAGCCCGGCATGGTCGATCAAGTTGGCTGCCGAACTGCCTGCCGGGTTGCGAAACATTCGCACTGCGGATTGGAACGAGAGCGGTTCGGCGCCCTTGCGCAAAACCCACGTTCGCCGCATCCGTTTCAGGACCGCTTCGGTAGAATCTTTGTCGAGTTCAAACTCCACCCAAATAATCACGGGTTCATCGAGATCACTGCTGTGGTCGCCGAAGGTCAGTTCCTCGCGGGTGCGAACTTGCTCCACCCCGGCGTCCGTTAACACCGCAACTCGCCGCACCGATGAACCGATTTCCCCGGAGCGATCCCCGACGTTGCAACGCACACTGCCACCGACCGTGCCGCGAATGCCGATGAGTGTTTCCAGCCCGCTGAAGCCCGCTTGCACGGATTTGGCGATGAGGTCAATGAGTTGGGTTCCGCCCGCCGCGCGAAGGGTTTTGCCGTTGCTTTCAATCCACTCAAATGCCGGTCCTGTCAACCGCATGACCGCGCCGGGAATCGGATCATCGCGGATCAACAAGTTGAACCCGCCGCCCAGCATTCGCAACGGAACCTTGTTGGTCGTGCAAAACGCCAACACGCCTTTGAGTTCTTCCAGTGTCCGCGGTTGAACGAAAAACTCCGCCGGCCCGCCGATCCGCAAATGGGTGTACGGCGCCAGCGGTTCCCGCCGCTTCGTGATGTCCGGAAACGATTCAAGCAGCCCCATACACATCTCCCGTAGGTGAAGGCATCTTACGGCGCAGCACTGGAAGCGGGCAACGGAAGCAAACGGACTCCGGTTGCAAATAATCGTTCACGTGGTATCAGGTAGGCGGTTTCACACCGCACTGGAGTCCGAGATGATGTTCCAACCTGTCGTCATGATGCTTGCGCTGGGGCTGAGTACTGTTGCGAACGGGCAGAAGTCCCAACCCGCATCGGTATACCCGTTGAGGTATGTTGGTGCGGATGACGTGGTCAAGACATTGGATGCGTATCGAGTGGGGCGACAAAAACTGGCCTTTCGTGCCACATTTGATGCTAGAACGAACTTGGTTATCGTGGCCGGTGATCCGGCGCATGTGAAACAAGTTGTGGCACTGATCGCCTCGTTGGATGTCGCACCGCCACAGGTGCTTGTCCAAATGACGATCCTCGAAGCTCCCGCCAATTTTGCCGACGACATTGGGCTTGGGGATGGCTACCGCTGGGTGTTAACCCCACGTGAGGCAAAAATGCTCGCCGCGTCGATTCATTCCCGCCACGGCAAAGAAGTTGACATCCTGTCTCGCCCGCAACTTCTCCTAACCGAGAATCAGCAAGGGTTCTTCCAGGCGGGCAGCAGCGACGCGGCCCACGTTGTCAGGATCACGCCACGGATCATGCCGGACGGTGCCAGTCATATGCTTCGGTTTGAGGCGGAGCACGCGAAACAAACAATGCCCGGCGTGCAAAACACGACTGCGATCAGCACAACGGAAACGGTACCTGTCAGCAACACACTTTTTTTGCGTGGGGGATGTACGAAAGTTGGTGACAAAGTGCGCGGTGTCTTCTACATCGTGACCGTTCACAAGGTGGTCAACGCCGACCGATAAATGGTTTTCAAGTCATGGCTCGCCGTCACATTCCGGAACTCGAATCGGCGGGTGGTGTCTAATTGTGTAACTTCGTGCTACACTTTCACCACCACCATTTGAGGAAATCTCATGTCTCTTCGTTACACGTGTAAACTGTTTGCTGCTTTTGGCTTGGCTTTCGGCCTCGTTGTTTTGACGGGGTGGGATGAAATCGCCATCGCGGGCAAGAAAGAGGATGCGGAGAAGTACACCAACGATTTGAAGACGAGCAAAGAAGCTAAGGTGAAAGTGAACGCCCTCGGCGAACTCGCCAAGTTGGGCCAGATCATGAAGCCGTTTATCAAGGACGCCGAACCGTACATGATGAAGGCGCTGGAAGACAAAGACGCGACCATTCGCGCCGCCGCCGCGAAAGCCGTGGGCATGATCGACCCGGATCCGAAGGAAGTGGTGCCGTTGTTTCTCAAAATGATGAAGGAAGACAAAGACGAAGCCGTGAAAGAGGCCGCCATCATGGGACTCGGTTACATGGGACCGAACGCCAAGGACGCGACCCCGGATTTACGCAAAGTCGTCAAAGACGAAGACAAGAAAAGCAAACTCAACCGCGCTGCCGTGAACTCCTTGCGAAACATCAACCCGAAGAAATAGGGGTCTGGCAACTCTTTCGGCCAGACTGATCCGGAAAGAGTTTTTGACAGGATTGACAGGATTTAACAGGATTCAAATCCGATGTTCAAACTTGTCAATCCTGTTAAATCCTGTGAATCCTGTCTAAAATCGAGTGCCGGTACCCACATCGCCAAGCATCTCGAAACAACACGAATTCCAAGATTACCGTGTGACAGTCCACCAAACGGTATTACACTTCATAAATTCTCCTGAGAGTCGCCCAAGTTGTGTAGGAGTTATCCGTGAACCCGACCTGGCGTGATTGGCTCAGCGAACGATTGACTGCGACCCTTCGTCAAAAATACGGTAGTAGGGTCGGCTTCCCCCCTTGTACTCACCTTGACTCTCAGCAACTCGAAGACCGTTGCGTTCCATCGACCGGGACCGAAGACATGGTCATGCGGTGGCATACCGTTGCGATGGATGTTGTTCGGGATGACCATGCCTTAACCAGCGTCAAAGAACAATTCGGGCCGACACGGGCGGCGCGGGCATTGGGAATCGTGCAGGCTGCGGTGTATGACGCGGTTGTGTCGATCAACCATGCTTTCCAGCCGTATAAGTTCACGGCAACCGCGACGCCGGATGCTTCGATTGATGCGGCGGTCGCCCAAGCAGCGCACGACACCCTCGCGTGGCTTTACCCGAGCCACACGGCCTCTTTCGATGCGGACCTCGCTACGGATTTAGCCGCAATCCCTGCCCAAGCCGCGCTGAATGGAAAGACAGTTGGCGCCCAGATCGCGTCCCAAATGATCGCGTGGCGGGCGACCGACCATTCAGCGGATCCTTCCAATTACACGTTCGGCATAACTGACGCCGACTGGCAATCGGACCCGATCCACCCCAACCAAAAACCGCTCACGGCGAACTGGGGAAGCGTCACACCGTTCACAATGGCAAGTGGATCGCAGTTTCGACCACCGGCACCGCCGAGTCCAGGGAGTGATGAGTACACAGCAGCCTACAAAGAGGCTTACGACTACGGCGGCGACGGCGTTACGACGCCGACGTTGCGGACGGCAGAGCAGACTGAAATCGGCATCTTCTGGGGCTACGACGGCCAGCCGGGGTTGTGCAGTCCGCCCCGGTTGTACAACCAAATCGTGCATCAAATTGCGACCGAGCGGGGGAATACTCTGGTGCAAAACGCCCGACTTTTGGCGTTACTCAACCTCGCCGAAGGGGACGCGGGCATCTCGTCGTGGGAAGCCAAGTTTTTCTACAACCTAGCCCGCCCCGTTACGGCCATTCGGGCGGGCGATCTCGACGGCAACCCGAACACACAAGGCAACCCGACGTGGTCCCCCTACGGCGCGCCGGCGGACAACGGAAATGGCACAAATTTCACCCCGCCGTTCCCGGCTTACACGTCCGGTCACGCCACGTTCGGTGGTGCCGTGTTTGAGACACTCCGCAAGTTCTACGGTCGGGACGACATCTCGTTCACGTTCCTATCGGATGAATTCAACGGCAAGACCTTTGACCAACACGGGGTTCAGCGACCGATCAAGCCACGCCACTTCGATACGCTCAGTCAGGCCGAAGAAGAGAACGGCCAAAGCCGGATTTACCTGGGCATTCACTGGGCGTTCGACAAAACCCGCGGCATCAAGGAAGGCGACCAAGTCGCGGATAACGTGTTCGACAACTTCTTACGGGCGAACCCGGCGGCGTCACGCTTCGTTGTGGCTGCGGATGTCGGTGGTGGTCCGCGTGTTCGCGTGATCGGCCCGAACGCGCAGGTCATTTTCGACTTCTTTGCGTTCGACCCCTCGTTCACCGGCGGTGTGCGTGTCGCGCAAGGGGACATGAACGGGGACGGCGTCCCGGATATAATTGCGACGACCAGTTCCGGCACCAACTCCGTCGTCAAGGTGTTCGACGGCACCAACCTCGCGGTCCTGAAGCAGTTCACCCCGTTCGAGACGAGCTTCAGTGGCGGGAATTATGTTGCGTCCGGTGACGTGAACGGCGATGGCAAGGCGGACATCATCGTCAGTGCGGGGGAATCGGGTGGGCCGCGAATCAAGATCTTCTCCGGAAAAGACGGCACCGTTTTGGAAGACTTCTTCGCGTTCGACTCATCGTTACGAACCGGCGCCCACGTGGCAGCGGGCGATGTCAACGCCGACGGCCGCGACGACTTAATTGCGGCTCCCGGTGTCGGAGGTGGCTCTTTAGTTCGTATTTTCAGCGGCGCAACCGGAACGGTCATGCGAGAGTTCTTCGCCTACGACACCGATTTCCGAGGCGGCGTTTACCTCGCGGCGGGTGATTGCGACGCGGACGGCAAGGCCGATGTCATCACCGGGGCCGGGGCGGGTGGCGGCCCCCACGTGAAGGTCTTCGACGCCAACGGAAACACGATGCAAAGCTACATGGCGTTTAGCCCGTCCGCGCAAGTCAGCCGGAAGGGGGTCCGTGTCGGCAGCGCCGACATGGACGGCGACGGTCGGACGGACTTGTTGACCGCGTCCGGCCCCGGCGATGCCCCGGTCGTCGAGTGCCGCACCGCAATCAACCTGTCAAACATCGAGCGACTGTATGCGTTCGAGCCGGAGTTTCTGGGCGGAGTCAACGTGTAGTCTTCAGTGATGCGCAGCGATTCGGAAAGCCACAAATCCAGTCGTGTCGCTTGCAACGAAGTTTCCGGGGTTGTGATTTACGGACAGATTTTGTCAACGACCCCAATGAAGACGTTGATTGCATCACGCCACTTCTTAGGGATCAGTGGAGTGCTGGCGACAAGAACTAAGATGGGCTTCACCATCTTGTACGCAGCACAGACGTCCGAAGGACTCAACGCGACTCCTTTCGGGTGATGTTTCCCACCAGATTGAAACTCGGGAGATCGACGGATTGGATGTGTTTATCGACATCTTCAAAAGTGGGAATGTGACTGCTTGCCATGTGAGAAATTCCTCAAGATTGATGCCATTCGACATGGGCATCTCATCGAGAAAACTCACACCGAGTTTCACAGACAGGCCCTACCTAACTAGGCGCCGTGGTGAACGCGATTGACTGCACATTCCGTTATTTTTTCGCATGTGATACTTCTAGAGCACTTTCCGTTTCATTGTTGCTTGTTAGCCCGACGCGCCAGTTTTGAAGTTGCGCTTTCGGACTACCCCGAAGGGGTTCAATCGAATAGCCCAGGGTCGCGGCGCTTCGTCGCGCACCCTGGGTCGGACCGGAAACGGATCTTACCCCGCAGGGGTTACATGTGCGCCACGAGGAACGATGGAACCCCTGCGGGGTACGGTAGGGGTGGTGTCGAGAACCCAGGGTGCGCGGCGAAGCGCCGCGACCCTGGGCTATTTCATTCAACCCCTACGGGGTAGTCCGATGGCGTCCGGGGTTACCCCATGTGACGCTACGGAACCGACCTCAACACTGATCCGAACGAACGGAGTCTCGCTCGATACGAAGCCACAAACAATCTAAAGCACGCAAAAAGCGCAACTCCAAAACTGGCGCGTCGGGCTAACAAAATCCGCCAGAATGATGTCGAAAATGCCCTAGTCACTGGCAGCGTTCAATGCCCGTGCATCGCACGATGCTCCGATGATAACGCACCAGATCAGCCACACTGAACGGCGATGACGTCTGAGTAACGAATCATGCCTCGCCGTCTGCCGCTACGCTTGGTTCGGCGTCTTGACCCGGAATTGCAAGTTACCCCAAGTGAAATCGGTTGGGTCGAAACTCGGAGAAGACCCAACCCCCAGATGGGTGGTGCTGGACCTTCGCTAAGCCTCGACCCAATTGATGGGCGGTCGGTTACTCGCCAACCGGCTTGCCGTCTTCGTCGAACACGACTTCCGAAGTCTTCTTGTCAACTTTGATCTTCAACTCGTATCTCACTTTCTCCTTTTTGCCGTCGATGACGATGACCTTCTCGGTCTCGACGATGATCGCGCCGGGGTGCTTCTTCTGGAGGCCCTCCTTGACGGCCTTCGGCACCTTGTCTTCCTTGATCTCCTCCTTGATGTCGATCAGCGTGCCGTCGGCCTTGACGCCGACGTCGAAAACCCGCTCCCCTTCTTTCATGGTGAACTCGAAGTGGCCGTTGGTTTCCTCGTCGATCGCGCGGATGGCGGCCTTGGTGAAGCGATCCTGGACCGCCTTGACGGCGGGCTTCGGAACGTCCTCCAACTTCACGGGGGTGCCTGCCGTGGCGAGGCCGGCCACTAAAGCCACGACGAGGGCCAGTGCCGAATTCCGGTGGAATGTGCGATTCGCAATCATGTCGTTACTCCTACTTTTTGGGTTTGCCGAGCATGCCGTGTTTGACCAGCTCGAAGTTGGAATCGTTGACCAAGCCGATGCCGGGGGCGTAGATTTTGTAGTCCTTGCTCTCCGGCTCGAGGGTCGTGGTCTCCTGGATTTTCACGCAATTCTTGAAGGTGCCCGCGATCGTCTCGATGGTCTCGTTCACGCTGACAATTTCGGAGCGGTCCAGCGCCACGCCGGGGGCCACCTCGTTCATGTACCGGCTGCCGACCAGCGGCGTGCCGGGCATCATCAGGCCGAACTTGGCCCCGTTAACGCCCGAGAGCCAGGCGCCGTCGTGGTTGATGATTTTGCCGTTCTCGTAGATATCGACCTCTTCGCCGAAGTAGTAGACGCTGTTGGTGCGCTTGCTGATGGCGAAGAAGTTCCGCGAGATCTCGACGAGTTTGCCGTCCTTGGTTTCCTTCTCCTCAATGACGCGGGTCACGACGCCGTCCACCGTCTTCGTCTCGTCGAGCACGGTGATGGTGAGTTCCTCGTTGCCCTTCCGCAGAATGCGAAAGTGACCCGGTTCGAGGATGAAGTACGGGTTGCTCCCCGTCGGCCCGAGATCGCCCGCCTCCACGGTGTACGTGTCCGTCCAGGCGACGGCGTCCTTCTCGGCCTTGACCGCTTTGGGCGCCGCTTTGTCCTGCGGTTCCGCGCGGCCCAGCGCCCCGAACGCGACCAAGGCCATCAGCCCCGCAAACAACCCGACAAGACCCGTCTGCCGTGTATACATGCTCTTCTCCTACGTGCGAACTGCGGGGTCATTGTCGCAGACTGTACAAGTTCCACGTCAACCCCCCGCGATGGTGATGAGGGGAATGGTACGCACAGCAGTTAATGTCACCATGAACCGCAGATAAATTCGGCTTCATCTTCGGAACGTGACGGAGCATAGTGGAATTGCCGCCGAACAACACAGTTTCGCAGCGGGCGGGACTGAGGAGCCTACACACCCGGTAAAGCTATCTTGCCGCCGTCTGATGCACCGTTTGGTTGAAGTTGCTTGGCAGCATATTCAATGCTCGTGACGGTGATGAATGTCCGGAAAGTGGGGGTGTGCGTGGCTTAGTGCCGCATGGTCGTGCGGGTGGCTGTGCGGCTCCTCGACGGGGTCATCCGGGCCGTGCGTGTGCTGGTGGTGTTCGTCGTGGACGTGGCTATGGTCGTGGCGCTGGGGTTCGTGTTTGTGCTCGTGTTCGTGCCGCTCCGTCAAGTGGAGCCACAAGCCCACCCCCATCAGAGCGGACGCCGCCAGCAGAGCGAGCGTAAACCCCTCACGGAAGATCAGCAACGCGAGTGCGGCCCCGACGAACGGGGCGAGCGAGAAGTACGCCCCCGTCCGAGCCGTTCCGAGGTGTCGCAGGGCGAGGACGAAGCAAGTCAAGCTCACGCCGTACCCGAGAAATCCCACGGCACCGCACGCCAAGAGAGTGCCAACCTGGGGGAACGGCGAGCCGATCGACACGGCGATCGCCAGGTTGACGCCGCCCGCCACGAGTCCCTTGATCGCCGCAATCTGGATCGGGTCGCTCGCCGACACTTTCCGCGTGAAGTTGTTGTCGATACCCCATGCGAGGCAGGCGCCGGCGATTGCGAGCGTCCCCCACGGCAGCTCCCCCGACGGACTGCCGCTCCACGAGAGCAGCACCCCGCCGCCGGTGATGCACGCCATACCCAGGGCAATACGCCGGTCGAAGTTCTCCTTGAACACGAACCACGCAAGTAACGCCGTCAGGACGCCTTCGAGATTCAGCAACAGGGAGGCGTCTGCGGCTGGGGTCGTGGCGAGACCGGCCATCAGCAACACCGGCCCGACCACGCCCCCGAACAAAATGGCCGCTGCCAGCCAAGGCAAATCGGCCCGTTTCAACGATGCCTCTTTGGCATCGCCCCGGACAAGGCCCGACCGGAACCACAGCCAGCCCGATAAACCGAACCCCGAGCCGAGGTACAACAGCCCCGCCAGAAGTACGGGGCTGACCTCGCTTAACAACAACTTTGACAGCGGCGTGCTTGCACCGAAGAGGGCAGCCGCCGCAAGCGCATACATAACGCCGGACGGGAATCGCACTGGTGTGGCTGGGGGGATCGACACTCGTACTCCTGGCTGAGAGAGGTCTAGACCGCTCAAACGCTGTGTGGCTATCTACGCCGAACGACCGAACTCAGCACCGCCGAATCGGGACGGCTGAAGCCAACATAAAAAACCCTTGAGGTGGTGTCTACTGGGGCGGCGTGCTTGCCGCTTATTGTTTTCTCGAAAACGACATCCATGCTCCAGCGGTGTTCGTGGCCGTTGACCTCAATGACCTGCCACGCGACCTTTGCGGTGGCCTTCTTTCCCTTGCCTGTCTCGCCCGTGTCGATGCCGACCCGAAGCCCCTTTTCGTCCTCCCCGATCGAGAGCCGCACGTCGATGTTGTCGGAGGAGCACTCGAACAGATCCAAGTCTTTCTTGGTGAAGGGGTATATGAAGGAGATCGTGTCGTTGGCTTTGACCTTGGCCACGGGCCGCCAATCTGCTTTGGCCCCCGGCGGCGGGCTGAAGACACTGGGCAGCTTTTCCGCCCGGTACTCGTGCCGCTTCGCGGCCGGCTTGTCATCGGCGACCGCAAGTCCGGTGGTGGCAATCAGCAAGGCTAACGACATCCAACTCATCGGAAGCTCTTCTGTGGCCGAACGTCACCGCTCATTACCGGCGGGGCAGTGGCAGAATGACGCCCCAAAACCAAATCATGCCCCGCCGTTTGGTGGATCGCCTGGTTCGGCCTCCTCGCCTCCGGCGTCCAGCAGGCTTTGAACTTCCACGAAAGCCACCATGCTCGCTAGGTCACGTGCGCACCGATTTTAGGCGTCTACCGAGTCATTCGATGGGCGTGTCTGAGTAGCGGTAGACCTTCCACGTCCCCGACTTGTTCTGCACGAACCAGATCGCGGTGCTGTTCGTCCGAATCAGATAGGAGTCGTCCCCTTCCTTCCGCAAGTTCTGCACCTGTGGGGAGAAGCCGTTCTTCAAGAAGTCGTAGTTGATGTCGTCGCCGTAGTCTCGGTTGTCGATCGGACGGGGCTTCACAGTCGACTCGACCGAGTTCGGCAACAGGTATCCCCTCACGCTTCCGCCCTTGGCGGCAGCGGCACGGACGAAGCCGGTGTACGCCTCTCGCAACCCTTCCGGGACCGGCTCCTTGCCCTTGTACTCCCGGAACGGATCGGACACGTCGTCCGGTTTGCCAGGCACGCTGAAGTTTCCATTCTTCGGCATGACGGCGATGCTGCCCGAGTACGTTAGTTCGGCCCGGCCACTCGCAATCGACTTCAGGAAGAAGACGCCCTGATCCCCCACGGCCAGCTTCGGGTCGAAATCCTTGACGCCCTTGTTGAGTAGCCGGAGGGAGAAGGACTTCGCTTCCGACTTGCCCTTCAGCGGTGAGATCACCCGGACGGAGACGGTGTCGGACGCGGCGTCGCTTTCGGTGATCGCGGTCACCACGCCGACCACGATCAATTCGGACTGCGGCGTGAGCTTAGCCAGGTCGAGCGGGACGATCTGCGAAGTATAGGCGGGCAGGCAGACCGCCAACGAAATGAGAGAGAGACATAAGGCGCGGGGAATCATGACAGTTCTCCAACGAGAAGGGCGTTTGCCAACTCAGAGAGGATTGTACCTTCGGATGGCAGGAGGCACTGTCACGATCACGTAACAGTTCTCTGCCTCCGTCGCCTAACGACCCAGCTCAGCGGCCGGCGGCGCTCCGGGACATTGTGTTTCGATCACCCGCGTTCCCTTTTCTCGGTCGCCGCATGGAGGTGAATCGTCTGCCCGACCGCCAGTTGACCGATGCGGGTGACCGTGCCGTAGACGCCCGCGTTGTTCTGGTTCGCCCGCACGATTGTCTTCAGCACTTCCGGCGTGGAACTTGCGGAGCCGGGATCGAGGTTCACCATTGAGCAGCGAACGTCGCGCAGCGTGACGGCGATAGCGGTGGCGTCGTCCCCCTCGCCGAATGCGAGCACGCCGCCCACCCACTCATCCTCCTGGAAGGGAACCGATCGCAGGAGACGAACCACAACATTCGGGCGAAACCGTCGCACGTCCAAGCTCCGCCCCGCGAGTCGTCCGATCTCGCGCACTGTGTCGGAGGCGATCACGGAGATGCTGGCTTCATCGAAGATGCCATGTCTCAACTGCATCATCTGCACGGGCGCCCCGTACCGGCGTCCGACCTCCGTGGCCAAGTCCGGACTGAAGATCGGCATGTCTTCGCCGCCCGGCGTGCGAACATGCGTCGGAAGTTCTCCCGGAACACTATCTTCACGGCGGTGCGGAACGAACAGGAGTAGCTCGGGAAGTTTGCTTGCGGAGAGCCACGGGAACCCGGTGCGGTCGTCCGTCCGCCGGAATGCCAGCCGTCTGTCACCATCAAGCCCGTGCCAACCCAGCGAGGCGACCTCAAGTCGTTCGCCGCGCAGGGACTTCACCGGATACCGGAAGATCGCCTCGACATGTCCGATTTCCATAGGCAAGCTCAATCCGAGTCCGCCGCACGACCAAGCTCAGTAGCCGGGGGTCGCCGACAACGACTGGGTGTCAGGAGAAACCGTGATGTCGGCCCCGCTCGGGTGCAACGTCTGGGGCGGCGGCTCTTGACGCATGCAACCGTCGTTACGGATTGACAACCACTTCTCCGGTCGGGCCTC
Source organism: Fimbriiglobus sp. (assembly GCA_043785105.1). Lineage (GTDB taxonomy): Bacteria > Planctomycetota > Planctomycetia > Gemmatales > Gemmataceae > Fimbriiglobus. Next base: position 5,368 of record JAYVXO010000094.1, on the reverse strand, counting down.
GGAAGAGCATCTCCAAGCGGTTGAGTACGTCCCGGCCCAGGATGCGTTCGTGGCCAGCAAAGTCCGCTTGGAGGCGACACGGGTATGCTTGTCCGTCAAGATAGGCCCATATCTGAAAGCCGAGTGTTGCCGCAGAGCCGCCTGCAACACCACTGATCAAACCTTGGACGCCCATAGCCGGGGCCAGTTGGAGGAGTTGACAATCTGCCCACGGCAAGATGCTGGCATCCGCCCCCGTATCGGGAATGACTCGATCTAGCACGACGCCCGGCAATCCGCTGGCCAGTCTGAACTCAACGCTGATCAATGGCAGGGCTTCACCCGCATAACTGGCGTCGTAGGGGAACGCAACGCGACGAATACGGCACGGTTGATCTTCTTTCCCAACGCAGATGAGGAAGGGATGCTGCCCCGACGCTTCGGCCGCGTGAAACACGGTCACGGGACTGCTACCCGACGCGACCACTTTTCCTTCGGCAAAGCCGATCCACTGGCCGCGGTATTCATCGAGAAGTTGGTCGCGGACAGCCCAGTACCCCGCTTCGTTTTTGCGCCGGTCCGGGTGGATTTGCCGGGCGATTTCCGGGGGTAGTTGGTCGGCAATGCTCTTCATGGGTCACCTCCGGTGCATCGTTGAGCCTTGCGTCATTCTACAGCGATTCGCACCATCGGTCGAGAACTGCCGATCAACTACATCGTGTGGTTGGGCTTTCGGTTCGTCTGCCATCGACCTCGTTTCCGCACTGCGATAGAGTACACGGATTAGGAGGAACTCGACTATGAGCCGCACCGCTATCTCTTCCCCACCTGTTGCTGTTGATGTCGTTGTTATCTTAACCGCGATTGTCCGCCCAGAACCTGACGCTGGCGGCTACTCCGCTTCCATCCCCCGCACTACCCGGCTGTCACACCCAGGGCGAGACCCTCGACGAGATTCGCGCCAACCTCCGCGAGGCCGCCGAGGGGTGGCTCACCGTCGCCCACAACGACGCGCTTGCCCGCGACGCGGCTGGGGAAGCTTCGTGAAGATTGTTTCCGGCAAGCAGACAGTGGTGCCCACCCACGCCAACCAAGACTTGACGCCCGCTAGTTCTGGCGGTCTTGGTTAGCCCGACGCGCCAGCGAGGGGTTCGGTCAGGGCGATCCCGCCCCGGTTCGTCTCATTAAACAAAGTTGGTATGGCGTGGAGTTCGTTTCGGCAGACCCCTCGCTGGCGCGTCGGGCTAACCAGGACGCACCATGCAAACTGAAAATGCCCTAAACTTCCAGGTATTCGCATTCCGTTTCCGGTTCCGGGATGGGTAAGCCATCTTCGCGCAGCCCTTCCAAATGAAACGGCACGGCCTCGGCGATCAATTTCCGGACTTTCGCCGCCGTCTTCGCAACGGCCACGCAGCCCGGTAGGTCGGGAACATAGACGCCGTAACTGGTCGGGCCTTTCTCGATGACAATGACGTACCGCATCAATCTTCCTCCGGTACTCGACGCAGGGAGGTTCCCATCAAAACAAATTCACGCAGCGGCGGGGCACTGGAGAGCTATGAAGTCCCAGAAACGAATCGTGCCCCTGTAGTCTGCTGAAGAGCCTAATTATGCAGGTTTTTGCTCGACGGCGTAATCGAGCGTCACCGTCCCGGTGGCCTTGTACGACTTACTATGAATCAGCCTCAATCGCGTCCGCCCCGACCCTGACGGCAACAGCGGCACACCGCCGCCGAGGAGGACTGGGATGACCGCTACCTCGATCCTATCCACTAGCCCTAGATCGAGCAGACTGCGGAACAGCGAACCACCGCCGAACAACCAAATGTCCTTGCCCGGCGTGGCACGCAACTGGGACAGCGCCGTAGTAAGGTCCCCCCCAATGACCGTCAGGCCGGGGTGGTCCTCGGGGCGGAGGGTGCGGGACACGACCACCGACCGAACGCCCGGCATCGCCCCGCCGTGCCCCTGCGCCTGGGCGGCCTCGAACGTTCGACGGCCCATCAGCACGGTGTCGTACCGGGCGAACATGGCGCCGAAGTTGATCTCCGGGTCCATTACGATCCAGTCGGCTTCTCCGCTCGGCCCGGCCACATACCCGTCAAGGCTCATGGCGACCGAATAAACAATCTCTCGCATCGGCCCCTCCAGTCCCCTGCTTTGCCTAACTCGTTATTTGCTAGAACCGATTCTGTAAAACTCATATCACGCCGACATCGTACTTGGACATACTACCCCTCTTCTCACCGCTCGACGTAGTATTCCACGAAGCCGATCATCATTTCTTCCCAGGTTTGTTGGCCCCAGCGGACGGTTTTGGTGGGGTCGGGGTTGGAGGCGTTGGCTTTGGAGTTGTCGTACCATGCGGTGCATTCGATGGTGTAGCCGGCGGGGATGTCGCGGAAGTTGGTGAGGGCGTAGGCGATTTGCCAGTTGAAGTCGTACTTCGGCACGTCGAGCAGAACTTCGCGGTCGCCGTTCGGGGAGATCAGTTCGTACTTGAACGCCTTGCCGCGAAGGTGCATGTGCGGCGTCATGCTGAGCAGGGTCATCGGCTTGGCGATCGGCAACACTGCAATGTCGGGTGAGTAGTTCGATTCACCCGCCGGGATGGAGAACCGACGGTTGATCGCGCTGTCGGTTTTCACTTCGTACTTCGGTGGGGTTTTCGCAATCAGCAACCCAACGGCGGATTGGTCCGTCCCGGCCTTGCCGTTCGGGGTGTAGTGAAGTTCGTAGAGGAGTTTGGAACCCTTCGGAATCAGCTTCGCCATGCCTTCGGGGTAGATCGCGGCTTCGTCGCCGGGGACGAACGCGCCGAGCATGTGGCGGCTGAAGAGTTCATCCTTCAGCAACCGCCGCGGGTCGGCGCCGGGCGGGATGATGTACACGATGATGTGGTGAATCGCCGCACGATACTCAGGCCGCACTTCGAGGGCTTGAATCCAAGTATCTTCGGTGAAAACGTGGTCGCCAAACACGTGTTGGTAGGGCATTCCCAGGCCGTACATAAACTGGGCGGGGACACTGACCGCTTTATTCATCTTCACGATCAGGTCGGGTTCGCGGCCTAATCGCCACCCGGTTTTGTAGGTTTTTGGTTGCGGCGTTTCCTTCGCATCGCCTTCGGGGCAACCGGCATCAATCCACGTCAGGAGCGTTTTCTTCTGGTCGTCTTCGAGGCGACGGTCGTTCACGAAGTGGCCGATTTTCGCGGTGGCGTGCCACGGCGGCATCACCCCGTCGGCGACGACTTCCCGGATCATCGCGGACCACGATTTGGTATCGTTGAACGTCATCAGTGCAAAAGGTGCCGCTTCGCCGGGGCGGTGGCACTCCTGGCACTTCGCTTGAATGATGCGGGCGATTTCTTGGTGATACGTTACGGTCGTCGTGGCCGTGGCTTTCGGGCTGCTCAGTTTGCAACCCGCTGATTCGACGTAAGGTGTTTTCACATCACGCCCTTCAACCACGGCGTTGATCGCGGTGAACAGTTCGGAGGTGGTTGCCTTTAACTTGTGGGCATTCGGTGCAAACTGATCGTCGATGCGGCCCTTGTAGCGGACCATCTTGGCGCCATCGAGAACGAACACCGTCGGCACTCGTTCGACGTTGAACCGCTCCGCGATTTTACCGTCGGCGTCTTTCAACACCGTGAACGGGATGGCGTTTTCCTTGGCATGTTGGGCCACGCGGGCGGCATCGTCGGCGGGGTGGCTGTTGATGCCGATGAACGTCACGCCATCGGGCGAAAACCGCTTGTGAAGTTGCGCGAGCTTCGGCAGGTAGGCACTATTTACTGGACAGCCGGTCGCCATGAAGATGACCACGGTGGCTTTGCCGTCCCGTGGCAAATCGCTGGACGCCCACATTTTCGTAGTGGCCGGTTCCGGCAAGCTAAAGTCGCCGATCCGCGTGCCAATCGGCGCGGGGAGTTCAGCAGCTTGAAGTGTCGAAACGAACGTGAGCAAACTGAGTATTAAAGCAAATCGGGTCACGCCAACCACCTCGTTGTGAGATTCGGGAGGGTCACTGCTTATCATGACGGCTACGCGGGATTCGTCAATTCAGACTCGTAAATGATTCCTCATATCTTCATTACCCGTTTGGACGCGATGCGGTTTCAAATTCGCGCCGGTCAGAGGTGTTTAGGAAATGCGCAGTCGGGACATGGGGAAAGTTGTGCTGGTATCGGCATCGCGTGAATTATTACGTTCTACTCGATGGTGACGATTTCGCCGCCACTCGGTGTGACCATACCCCAAAAGTTGGTCGCACTCATTCGCGGGGCGAGGATTCGCACTGAGCCGTCCGCTAGACAGACTTGCAGACCGTTCCAGAAGCTGGCGTTGGACTGCCGGGGGTCACAATCTTTGATACTGGGCCGGACTTGAAACGTGGTGCCGTTCGATGAGTTCGATTGTGGCGGGTTACCCGTGGTAATGGGGTAATAATCCCCTGGAGCAGGACGCCCACGGGATTGTGGATGGGCGAATGTTGGCGCTGAAAAATCCCAATTCCCACTTCGTGTTGCGTAGACGAATTTTGCTCCGTTGCAATTCCAACCATAATGCTCGGAAAGGATGATTGTATTCGACAACCCGTCAGTGATCTGCTGAAAAGTAGGATAGTCACCGAAGACGCTCACGTTAATACTGTAACTGGTGCACGCCAAAGATTCGTTCGGGTTGTATGACGGGTCGCCAGGATTCACAAACAGTGCACATTTCCGATCAATAAATACATATGCAAACGGATCTTTTGATGGTGCAAAGAAGTAGTTGTAATCCGTGTAACGCAAGAGTTCAGCGTGTACTGACCTCGAATTGCTCTTGTTCTCGAATAGGCTTGGAAGATATTCTCGATCACCATAGTAGTTATGGAGTGCGAGACCCATCTGTTTCAAATTGTTTTGACTTTTCAGAAGCGAACTTGCCGATCGAACCTTTTGCACAGCAGGGAGTAGTAACCCAATCAAAACTGCAATGATAGCTATGACGACAATGAGTTCTATCAGTGAGTAGGCTTTACGAATCATAGTCTATGCTCCAACTTACATTCGTATTCGGCAAGTAACAGGGTCAGAAAAATTAGCTCTGACCCCGACAGGCATTACCAGCCAAAATCATTGAGATTTATTCCTCTTCAGTTTTCTTCACGGCCACTTTGATCGATGTCGTTGCACTTGTAACAGTACCGGACGGCTGCAGATTGACTTTGATTTTAATGTCATGTGTACCAAGGCTCAAAGCAGGTGAAATTGTGAAAAATGTCACTCCGTTTACCTGTAGGAGTTACGCAGTGGTGTTGTGAGTCGGGTTCTCGAAGTCCCGCAGGGTGGCTATAGTCGCGGGCATGAGCCAGCCCAAAGTCTCCGCGCTTGAGT
>JAYVXO010000093.1:0-6201 GCA_043785105.1 Fimbriiglobus sp. | reverse complement strand
TTCGTTCCTGGGCTTTCTTCGTTCCTGGGCTTTCTTCGTTCCTGGGCTTTCTTCGTTCCTGGGCTTTCTTCGTTCCTGGGCTTTCTTCGTTCCTGGGCTTTCTTTGTTCCTGGGCTTTCTTCGTTCCATCTCTGCCTACATTTCCGGGCTGATCTCTTTGGCTTTCAGTAACTCGACTTTGCCGGCGCGACCGACGGCATATTGAAAGTTGGTCCGTAATGTGGCGGCGGCTCCGACGTTGCCTTTGGGGTCGAGGGCGAGGAAGGCGAGGTTGGCGGGGTGAACGCCGCGGCGGGCGGCGGTGGCGTTGACGCGCTTGCAGGCGAGTTCGCACGCCTCTTGTGGCGACTTCCCGGCCCGCATTTGCTCGACGACAAAGTGACTGCCACTGATGCGGATGATCTCCTCGCCGACGCCCGTTGCCCCAGCGGCCCCGGCTTGGTCATCGACGTACAACCCGGCCCCGATGATCGGCGAATCCCCCACGCGGCCCGGCAGCTTGTACGCCAACCCGGAGGTCGTGCAGACGCCCCCCATGCGGCCGTCCTTGTCCACGCCCAGCACCGTCACGGTGTCGTGGTTGTGTTCGTCAATAATGTTGATGTCGTCGGGGCCGAAGACTTCGGGCGTGGCGTTGTTCTTGCCGTCTTTCTTCTTGTTGGACGGGTGCTTCTCGAACCACTCGCGGACCCCTTCAATGGAGTGGGGCATCTCCAGTTCAAAGCCGTTTTTCAGCGCGAACCACTTGGCCCCTTCGCCAACCAGCAAGATGTGCGGGGTCTTGTCCATCACCAATCTCGCCACGGCAGACGCACTGCGAATGTGTTCCAGGCCCGCGACGGCGCCACACGACAACGTCTTGCCGTCCATGACACATGAATCGAGCGTCAGTCGGCCAATGCGATCGGCGACGCTGCCGAAGCCGACGGAGCGGACGTTGCTGTCATTCTCCACCGCTTGGGCGCCCGCAATGACCGCATCCAGCACCGGCTTGCCACCCTTCACAAGTGGCAACGCGGTATCAACGGCGAGCTTTCCAAACGGCCACGTGGCAATGACGACGGGTTCAGGCATGTTCGGCTCCGGTAGAGTTTGCAGATGTACAAAGTCTATCCGGAGATGGCTGCTCGCTAAACCGAAAAACCGATTCCACCACGGAATACGCGGACTACACGGAAGAAATCGGGACTTCAAGCAGAGCAAGTTTCTCTTGGTATTCGGCCCTGAAAGGGACGTTCTGTCAGCCCAGGGCCATGCCCTGGGGACGACGGAAGGGACGATAATGCGTGTGGCCATCATCGGAATAGAACGGTCGGGAGGGAACGGTCGAGACACGTCGGAAACCCAGATCGTTGCCCGGTCCCCAGGGCATGGCCCTGGGCTGACAGAACGTCCCTTTCAGGGCCGAATACCAAGAGAAATCATTTGCCTGAAAAATTAGCCAGACTGCTAGGTTGCATCCATCAGTCATTGCTCATTTTCCCAGTTCTGATTCGTCTGATTCGTGTGATTCGTGGTGACCGCCGCTTCGGTTCAAAACACGTCGGCAGGGTCGGCACGCAACAGCCGCAGTAGGGCAATCATCCCGGAGACGACGCACATCACAATGGTCGCCACGAACACCGTTAGCGCGCGATCGAAGGTCATACGCAACGGCAAGCCGCTCGCTTCGGTTAGGCCGAGGTAGAGTAGCCAACTGATGCCCAATCCGACGGCGTAGCCCACTAGCGCGAGGATCAGCGATTCTTGTAGCACCACCCAGGCGAGGTAGCGGTTGGTGTAGCCGAAGGCTTTCAATGTGGCGTACTCGGGCAAGTGGTCGGCGACATCCCCCGACAGGATTTGGTAGCAGATGACTAGCCCGACCGCGAAACCCATGAACATCCCGAAGCCGAACGCGAACCCGATCGGGGTGTTGCTCAGCCAGAAGGCTTGTTCGCGCTTCATCAGTTCCGCGACGGTGTCAATTTCCACGTCCGCGTCTTCAATCCGTTCGCCACGGGACAGCGCGATTCGCAGTTCGTTCCGCACCGCGTTCCGGTCCGCACCCGGTGCCAGCCGAATCAAACCCAGATCAACATCCGCGAGCGGCGCACCGAGTGTGTACGGTCGGCGTAGCAAATCGGCGAAGGTTTCCATCGAGACGATCAGGGCGCCTTCGCTGGTGAAGTCCGGCCCCATTTCAAACGACCCCACCAGCGTGATCGAACGCTTCGCCAGTTCGGTTTGCAGCCCCGGTTGAAGTGGCCCGAAGACGCTGGCACCGGGGGCATCGTCGTCGTCGCGGCTGTTGCGATCGTAGAGGGCGTTGCCGGAGATGCGGAGCTTGGCAATGTGATTATCTGGGTTCTGCGGGTCGAGTTCCGGCAGGTTCAACACCATCGCGTCCGGGTCGAGACCGATGACGCGGATGCTACGGCTTGGCGTGCGTTGCGATGCGTCCGGGTTGGTGTTGCGTAGCACGCCGAAGCCGTTGTCAATGAACAGCGAATGCACCTCGGCAACGCCCGCGACCGCTTTGGCTTGCTCCAACCGCCGGCGCGGAAAGGTCTCCCGCATCGCCAACGCCTGTCGGTTCGGCGAGATCATCACCAAGTCCGCGTTGATCCGCTCGTGAACCAACGTCTGGCTGTCCAACAACGCCCCCCGGAACCCCAACTGAATGCACATCAACACCACCGCGAACACAATCCCCAACACAAATAATGCAAACCGCACAGGATCATGCGTGAGGTTGCACCAAGCCAACGGTGTCCGAGTGAGTAGCATCGAGAGACAGGATACCAAAGTAGTGGATAGTGGTCAGTGGAGAGTGGATCGAGAAAGCCCACGATAGCGACGCTTCGTCGCTATCGTGGGAAATGCAAATTCATGTGGGTTGCAATGCCGAAGGGCAAATTCTGGACGATGTGCCACACAAAGCAACTCACTGTGCGTCGATACGGGTGTCTATCGCCTTGCGTTAGTGACACAAATGAACCCTATTAGCACCAAAATGTGAATCACAAGTGTCGCAAAGCCAGCACGTCGTGCAGTAGCACGCCAGCGGACCGCGTCCGGGTGGTTGGGGCCGAGTCGGGGGAAGAAGGCCAGCACAAACACTCCAATGACACCACCTGACAGGAGCCACCAGCCCCAATCATACCCTTTGCGATAAGCGACGATTGGGGGTGCGGCGATCCAGACCAACAGAATGGCGTTCCAGAGCATCGCCATATTACTGAGGTCTTCCATACCGTGCCCTACTCGAAGTGTACAGAGAGAGTTGTCAGGTTATCGTAAGTCGCCGATTTCGTTTCACGGAATAGCACTGCAGGCCATTCCGGTATTCATACTACGGGATGCCGAGAAGCTGTTGGGCGAGGTTCGGGGTGGATTTGGAGGATTTCGATCGCTTCGGGGACTTCGGTCTCGATTTTCCAGTGATTGCGGACGTAACCTAGAAGGGCTTGCGCATTTGCTCGGTCGGTCGAACGGCTCGTCACACCATACGCCACGTCGATTGTCCGGACCCCCGCCACGGCCCGCTCGCGGGTGATCTCGTAACCTTGTTTGAGACCCTTCCACTTGTCACCCAAGGTCAGCAGCGGTGTCGTGCGGAGCGTTCGTCGCTCGATCCGACCGTGCGCTTTGTCGATCGTGGTCGCCACGCGATCCGGTACGGGTATGGGGAGGTCGTGAGGGGGAAGTGGCCGCCGCGATCCTTCGGGCGGCGGCCTCAAATCCGAACGCGGCTTGGATGTCCGCCTTCCGTCCGGGTTGATTGTCTTTCACCGTGAACACAGAATCGCCCCCCGAATCGACGACGGCTTCGGCCACGTCGCGTTGGCAAAACATCGCATCGCCGACAACGACGTTGCCTTTCACCGACAGGATTCCGAGGAGTTCCAGGGCCGCTTTGTGTTCGTTGGTTTTCGCATCGACGCGGATTTGGGCGAGGACCGCGCGGACCTTTGGGGCATAAGCTGCCACCAGGTGTTGACTTTGGGGCATAAGCTGCCACCAGGTGTTGACCGGGGATTTCACCATCCCGACTGCCGCGTAACGTCTTGCCATCAAGGGCGATTTGCTGGAACGCCGCGGGGTCCATGCGGCCTTGAATCCATCGCGCGAGAATCGCTTCGAGCTGGTCGGCGTCGAACCGCCGCAGGGTGCGGGAGAGCGTGGAAACCGTGGGCGTTTTGCCGCGTTGGAACCCGAGGGCGTGCGCGAGTGGGGTGCCATATTGCCGCCCGAATCGGGCGATGCCGGCGAGGCTTTTTCGGCCCATAAGCATCGCCAAGGCGACCATCCCGAGGACGGCCGGGAGCGGGTGAATCCGCCCATGCGGGCTACGCGGATCGGGCAGGGTGGCGAGCGCATCGAACAACGTGACGGTGGCTATCGGTATCTCCCGGCAACGAATAATCCAGTTGCCTGGAATACCCACCCCCACTATCCCCGCCAAGATCAAACAAGGAATGGCCCTGGGCACTATCGAACCCCAAATCGAGCACAACACCCCGGATTGTGAGGCCCCGCGAGTGGAGGAGCTGCTCGACGATGCGGTGGACGGGGTCGAGGTGGTCGGGTTGGGGAGGAGGGCGGCGACGGCCCGGCGGGCGACCTCGTGACAGAACGCGAACCGGGCGCGGATGCAGGCGGTGAGTTGCGTGGAAATCCGCAGCGATGGCGTGGGCGGCGCGTTCGATCTGCTGGAAGGACATCGCTTGGGGTCGAGCGCGCGGATGGTCGTCCTGTTTGGGGATCACGGCCAACACCTCGTTGGCGATGCGATCGCGTTCGTGCGGCGACGGTTTGGTGAAGGGCATGGGTAACTGGGACAAGCAAGGTCAGGACTTTCCGGCCATCCCGCGACGACAACATGAAAATCCTCACCACCTCATAGCAATTCCCCAACTTTCTTGCAATCCGCTGCCTGCACCCGAAATGCCGAAATAAGAACTTCTGACATCTGGCTTCGTTTTGCGTTTTCGTACTTTCGTGTTTTCGTGATCTGGTTCCGATTTTGCCGCACCGAACGGCATCCGGTCACTTCGGCCACACGACGCGACCGGGTGTTGTGGTCGGAATGCTATAAAGCGTGCCGCCGCCGGTGATGTACAGCGTCTTCAAGTCGTCCCCGCCGAAGGCACAGTTGGTGACCTCGTCCGTTGGCACTGCAATGAAGGCCAGTAACTTTCCTTCCGGTGTGAACACGTAAATGCCGCCCTTTACATCATCGGCAGGTTCGGCGGGCGGGTTGGCTTTGTTGAGTCCTGCGGCGACATACAGCCGACCCTTGATGTCTTGCTTGAGGCCATCTGGCCCGCGGCCGTTGCGCCAATCGTGCAGCAGTTTTTGGCTTTTGGGATCAACCGTACCGTCCGCTTTCAAATCGAACCGCCACAACTTCCGCGCCCCGCCGAGTGCGTCGTTGTTGTTATCGGCGACGAACAAGTACCGATCGTCTGCCGACACCAGCACGCCGTTGGCCCGTTCCACTTCGCGGCCAATCACTCGTGAAACTTTGCCGTCGGGGTCGATGCGGTAAACGCCTTCGACCGTCTTGCCGGTCTCGTCGAGTTGTTCCATTCCGTCCTTGGGGCCGTAGCGCGGGTCGGAAAAATAAATGCGATCCTTCAAGTCGATCGTGAGATCGTTCGGCGTGTTGTAGCGTTTGCCGTTGAAGCGGTCGGTCAGCACGGTGACCTTGCCGTCCCGATCCGTGCGCGTCATGCGGCGCAACTCGGATTCGCACGCGACCAGCATCCCGGCGCGATCGAACAGCAACCCGTTTGTGCCCGCTTTCTCACGGAAAACCGTGGCTTTACCGCTGCGATCGAGCCGGTTGATATTGCCATTACCGCTCGTGAGTAACCCCAGCTTCGGATCCCACGCCGGCCCTTCTCCTGCCACGCCCTTTTCCGCTTCCATCTTCAACTTCGCCCCCTCCGGAAAGATCGGATCTTCCGCAAAGACGGGCACGGGAACCAACGTGACGAGCAACGTGAAAAGTACCAAACGCATGGAGAGGCTCCGGTTGATGAGGTGCTGGTAGTGTAATCCAAAACCCGCACCTATTTTCAGATATTTTACTTGACCTTGGTTCAGTGATCGCCGTATTATACTCTGCCCGGTAGTAAATGATCTTTTTCTGTGAGCTAGATTCTGTTCTACTCTCCTTCTCACAACGGAAGGGAGTCCCGAATGGCCGCCTGG
>JAYVXO010000092.1:0-45416 GCA_043785105.1 Fimbriiglobus sp. | reverse complement strand
TTCGTCCTCGAAGGCTTCGAAGAGGCGTTGGCTCGGAAGAAACGGGCAACGCCGCCGACGCCGAAATTGCTCGACGGCGCCGGCGAGGCGAAATTGATCGCCCTGCGGTTGGGCAAGCCGCCCGCCGGCTACGGCCATTGGACGCTGCGCCTGCTGGCGGATCAAATGGTGGAACTGGAGGTGGTGGAATCGATCAGCCCGGAGACGGTCCGTCAAACGCTAAAAAAAACGGCATGACCAAGCGGAAAATCGAGTACTGGGTGATCCCTCCCAACGCCGATGGCGAGTTCGTCGCCAACAGGGAGGAGGTGCTGGAAACGTACGAAAAAGCCTACGATCCGGCCTGTCCCGTCGTGTGCATGGACGAGCAGCCGGTGCAACTCATCGGCGAGACGCGGGTGCCGATCCCGGCGACCCCGGCGCATCCGGAGCGGGTCGATTCCGACTACGAACGCAACGGGACGGCCAGGATTTTTCTGTTTGCCGAACCGCTCTCGGGCTTTCGCCAAGCGACGGCCCGGCGGCGCCGCACCAAGGACGATTGGGCTCAGGAAGTCGCCCATTTGCTCGATACTCGCTATGCCGATGTCGAGCGGATCACGTTGGTCTGCGACAACTTGAACACGCACACCAAGGGAGCGTTGTACGAAGCGTTTCCGCCCGAGCAGGCCCGCGACTACGTGCGGCGGATCCAGTTTGTGTACACTCCCAAGCATGGGAGTTGGCTGAATGTGGCGGAATGCGAGTTGCGTTGCCTGACCCGCCAATGCTTGAAGGACCGACGGATCGGCGACCTCGTGACGTTACAAGCCGAAATCGCCGCCTGGTCAACCCGCGTGAACGAGAAACAACGAGCCGTCGACTGGCAATTCACGATCGACAAAGCCAGGGTCAAGTTGAAGCGGTTCTACCCCAAAATTTAGTCTGGACAGGGCACTAGTTGGCGCACAACCGAACGAAGTCGTGACGGTCAACCCGGCCTACGGAACGTTGGTCGGCGTCGATGCGGACCTCGCGTTGAACGGGTTCCAAGTGGTCGCCAATGGTTCAGGCCAAGCGACGTTTACACTTCAGCGCCCGACTGGCAACGGTAACAATTCGATCAACGCAACAGGTGCGTTCAACCAATCCTCAACCGCGAAGCTATTCGGGGGTTCGACGGCATCGGGCGACTTTGTCCAGACCTATGGCTTGCCGACCGTGCGCCGCTTGGATTTTGATTCGGTCAGTAGTCCCGCCACCACGGCCGTCGGGTATGTCGGGATTGGCGCCTCCCAAGTTTACATCAGTGCGGCTGGCAATGCACTCGGCTGGGTGGGTGGGCCGACAACTAGCTTTGATCGCGGCGGCGCTTTCACCAGTCTCGTTCGTGATGGCAACTACGGAACAACCTCGACACCGGGCGATTTCCACCTCGATCTTGCAACAGCGGGTGATTCCTACGTCACAGTGACTCTGGGTGATCCGGCGTACACACGAGATTTCATGAACGTCGCCGTGGTGCCAGGCTTCGGTACGCTCGTCGCCGACCCCGATGTGACACGGACGAACCCGACGAACCTGAGCGGGGCGAACGGCCAGTCGAACAGTGTCACTATCCACGTCACGACGAATGCAACGGGGCAGTTGCGGTTGCGGCTCACGAACACGGGCGGCTTCGGTTACTGGTCGGTGCAAACACTGGAAGTCCGCCCGGTTGCCAACCGCGCGACCCACGGTTTGACGCTGCAATCACCAGCCACAGTTAACGCGGATGGCACTACGTTGGCTACGTACCAACTCACGGGTGTCACCCCATCGTCACTCGTGACAATCGGGACGCAATACGGCGTGGTGGATTCGTACTTCAATGGCACCGCGTTCGTGACCGATGCTAGCGTCGGTGCGGGCGGGTACGTTGGCTTCCAAGCCGTCAGTGGTGTAACCGGGAATGTCCAATTCCGTGTCAAATCGCCACAATCGCCAGCGGACATCACGGGTAAAGTGTGGGCGACGGAACTGACGGGCTTGGGTGCAAGTAGCCTGTCGCAACTGTACGTCGGGGTTGGTACGGGCGGCCCGGCAACGGCCCAACGGTTTGACTTTAACTCGGGAGCGAGTCCAACCGCGACAGGCTTCACCGGGGTTCGTGGGACCGATCTCTTTATTGCAGTATCCGGATTCGGCTGGAAGTCTGCGGTTGGCGATTACGATCGCGGGGCGGCTGCCGGTACTACGACGCCAGACCTGTTCCGTGACGCCACGTGGGGTTACGGCTACACAGGTGTGTTCCAAGTCGCCGTGACGCCAGGGGCCGCGATGAAAGCCCGTGTGTATGTCGGTGATTCCTACGCCGGGTGGCCGGGAATCACGATCCTCGCCGAAGGCGGCACCCCGCTGACGTTAAACCCGAACGTCAACCAATACCTGAACGCCGTGGTGAACGGCACCGATGTGAACAACGACGGCAAGTTCGACATCTCGATCTTTAACCCCGTGTCGGGCATCTGGGTGCTATGCGGTCTGGATGTCACCACTGCGGCGGGTACGTTACCTACCGCCACCGTGTAATCCCGGTGAGACAGAATTGAAACGCGATCGGCTCCCGGAACACGTGTTCCGGGAGCCGATCGCGTTTCCGAATTGCTTCCAAGTCGCTTCCGCACACCACGAAGCGGCTACTTACATCATGGGTTTGCCACGAAGTTGTATGTTGACCAACTCCACACCGACCGCAAATGCCATCGCAAAATAGATGTAGCCTTTATCCAGGTGTTGCCCCAACCCTTCGGCCACGAGAAGGACACCGATCAAGATGAGGAAGCTGAGTGCCAGGATTTTCACGGTGGGTCGGTTATCGACGAACCGACTAATCGGCCCCGCGAACGCCAACATGACCAACATGGCGATCACCATTGCCGTCACCATCACGAACACGTCGTCCACCATCCCGACGGCGGTAATCACGGAGTCGAGCGAGAAGACAATGTCCACGATTGCAATCATCACGATGACTTTTAAGAAGCTCGATCGACCAGCCGGTTTCTGATCATCCGCTGTCTTGGCGTGTTCAAGCTTTTCGTGCATCTCGAAGGTACTTTTGCCGATCAGAAATAGCCCGCCGGCGAGCAAGAGCATATCACGCCACGAGATACCGCGGGCTTCGAGCGATTCAAAGAACGGCATGGCAGGCAGTGTGAAAACCGGCTTGGTCAGGCCGAGCAAAAATGACAGCGTCATCAACAACAACAACCGCGTACCCAGAGCAGCGCCGAGGCCGATCCAACGCGCGCGCGGGCGTTGTTCCTCGGGTAACTTCCCCGTGAGGATGGCCAGGAAGATCACGTTGTCTACCCCCAAGACGACTTCCATCAGCGTCAACGTGATGAGGCCGATGATGACGGACACTAACGAGGTATCCCTGGGGTGCTTAAATGCGAGCCGCATCACGTCCTTAGCTTGAACACTGACCAGATTTCCTTCCGGATCTTTGTAACTGAAGGCGTCCACTAACAGCGAACCCGAGACGTGGAATTTATCAACCATCGTGACGCTGGCGACCGCCGGCTTGTCCGGCGACTCCGGTAACGACACGTCGAGTGTTTTAATTTTGGTCACGTCGAGGTCCATCGCGCCGTAGGGGCTTTCGACGGGGATGCTTTTCAGAAGGAACGTCCCGAGAGCCTTTGACCCGTCAACGAGTTCCAATTCCACGTTCACGAAATCAGACGACACGCCAGTTGCCGAGTTGATGCCGCCGGAAGCCGTGTTCCACAGCCAAGCCACCAGCAGAACCCCGGCGAAGACCACCGTTAACCGTTTTGCCGAAAACATAGTCCCGATCCTTAATAAGTGTCACTGTCCGCCTGTTGTACCAAAGGTGACCCCATCCTGACAAGCAGTTCAGATGCCACTGAATTCTGGGGTGGTCGATGACCACGTGGCGAAACATCCCCAGACCACGACTTGCAAGTTTTGCCAGACCCTATCACTTCAACTTCGACAAATCAAAGAGGTGAACACCGCCAGCGCTGCCGAAGGCGATTCGGTTGCAGTCGGGGCTGAACGCCAACGAACCGAGGAAGCCGTGCGGGGCGATCATGGTGATCGGTTTGGCGTCCGGGTTCTTCATGTCGATGAGTGTGACACGCGGTTGCGGGAAATCCATCGGGTCCAGATCGCGGCTGCTAACTGATTTGGTATCGAACTTCGGTATCCACGCAACCGCCAACCAGCGACCGTCGGGGCTAAATTCCATTCGTTGGTGAACGGAAGCCAGATCCGTTGATCGGATGATTTTTTTCCGGGCGACATCCCAAAAAGTCAGCACCCCTACACCATCGTGCGTCACGTAAATCTTGTCGTCCGGGCTAAATTTCCCAGTCGCATTTCCATAGCCTTCTGGGTCCGGTTTGCCCACGAGACGCCCGACATCTTGTAAAGTCGTGGTGTCGATGAACCGTGTGTCGAATTCACTCCCTTTCTTGCCAGCAAGTCCTACGGCTGCCAGTTTCCCGTCTGTGGTGATTTCATAAATGTCGAACGTGAGTTCCTTGTTCGGTGATTCGCGTTGGGCCAGCACGACACCGGACTTCATGTCAATTCGCTTCAGCACCGAGGTCCGACTGGACTTATCGTAGGAAGTTAGCAGTCCCGACTTCCTATCCTTCAGCACCAACGGCGTGAGATCCCCGTCACCAAGCTTGTGCTTTTTCAGTGTCTTCAAATCCCACAGCCAGGATTCGCACGGAATCCGTCGGACATCATCGGAACCCTTGTAGCTCTTGAACTCGACCACCACGAGGTGATTGCTGCCAGGTAGCAACTTGGAATCATGCGCACCCTGGTTCGGTTCGGGCGGTAGTGGGTCTTTCGGCTTTCCGGTGGCTACATCCCAGACAAGAACTTGCCCGGTGTAGTCGAACTGAAAGTCTTTCTTGCCGTCGGTTTGAATCGGTGTGGTTTTGCGGGTTTCTTCCGTGACATACAGTGTTTTCCAGTCGTGGGTGAGTTGGGCGTAGTCACCGGAACCCCGGTCACCTTTCGGCGTGTCGATGCGGAGGATTTCTTTCTTGGCGTCCACATCCCAGAACTGCACGATGCGGGAGGGAGAACCTGCGGTGAAAAGTCGTTTGCCGTCGTCTGAGAAACGCACCGTCGAAATGTCAGCCTCGCGGTCGGGATGCGGTAGAGTTGCTATCAAATATTCGGACACAGCCTCGATCTTTTGCCCCTCTTTCTTCGGATCAACAACAAGTTTGTGTGTGGTTGAAGCGATTGACAAACCGCTCACGGTATCGAAGCTAATTTTTACACTCGCTTCGCCACTGCCAACCGCGTCTGAGGCTCGAACTGAGCCGTACAGGTTGACGCCTCAACACCGCTCCTTCAGTTCAAAGTGTTCCTTGATCGGCGTCGCGCCGGGAGTGCTGGGGGCAAACGTAATCTCGGCTTTCGGGAAGACATTCTTTGGAATCGTGTCCTCGTAGCCAAGCATGGCGAACGTGCCAGGGCCAACGCCGGGGCTGCCGACGACAAGCATGAATTCACTGGCTCGCCCGACCCGCAGTTGGGGTTTAACGCAGTAGAAATTCACTTCGAGTTGGCCGCCGAACCGGATAACGGGGGCGTCCGCCGCGTTCGGTTGGAAGACCAACATCCCCTTCAAATCGACCGGGCCAGCGGACATCTCCAGTCGCCCCTCCTTGCCGCCACCTTTTGCGCCTGGAACGGCAACGCTGCAGGTAACGGTATAGGCGAGTGTCTCTTTCGATAAGAACAGCGTGTACTGTTTGAATGCGCCAGAGTTGTAGGTCTCAACTGGTGCGGCAAACAGTTGAAGACCCTGATGTGTGCGACCGTTGACGGTGAGATCGCCGACTTCAAACCGCATGTTTTTGGCGTCTTCGTAAGCTTTACGCGGCTTCACCCGGTCGATTTTCTCGTCTGGGTCGGTGAGATCGCCGTTGCCGTTTTTGTCAACGTACAGCGTCTCGCCATCCTGCACGATCCAAACACGATCCTTGGCATCCGGGCCGAAAGTGAGCAAGCAATACTTCGGCGTACCGATGTACTTCGGCTCTGCCCCGATGCTGCGCTCGATTTTATCCAGGTCCACCGCGAACGTCGTGTTCGTGAGTGCGGTGGGAAGCAATAGACACAGGATGCGAAATAGCATTGAACCTCCTAGTTTGGGTACGGTGGGCCGAGCGACCAGACCCCACCGTGGCAAGCCTTCAGTTGCGAGTTGATGTCGAGATTTCTCGACTCCATTTTAACGTCACTGAGGCACTCACCGTATCAAAAATTCGGCGAATCTCGCACAGGATTCTTCACGCAGATAAGAATTTGACGTGACTGGTTCCCGACAAATCAGTCCGCACGTGGCTTGCCTTGGGTTAACCGATGGATGCGGTTTGGTAACAGCCCCGTCCATGTTTGCGGTGCAACGTCTCGACCCGGCCAACGAACGGTGACGCGGTCGATTGTTTGCGTAGAGCCAAGCCCTGCCGTGATCGCCAGTTCACTTTGGCTGAGGTAACCGCGACTTCCCGTCACGTACCACCGTCGAACTTCACCACCCGCTTCCAGTTCCACTTCTGCCCCTAGTGCATCGCAATTGGAACGGACTCCATCGCCACGAAGCACGAACCGAACCCAGTGGTTGCCCGTGCGGTTTTCATTTTGATAGAGCCGCGCGGGGCCGTTGTTTTCCGTGACGACGATGTCGAGATTCCCGTCTCCGTTGAAGTCCAGAAACGAACAGCCACGGCCAACGATCGGGCGGAACAAGTCCTGATTCGTCGGCGTTTTTGGCACCAGTTGGTAGGCAAGACCATCGGTTCGACCACAGTTCCAGAACAGTTGTGCGGGTTGAGCGTGCGTTTGGTTGGGCCGTGCCGATGCAATTTCGGGTTCGAGATGGCCGTTGCAAGTGAACAGGTCGTTGCGTCCATCGTGGTCGTAGTCGAAGAAGAAAGCACCGAATTTCATCAACGCCCGGCTGGGTCCGGCCAAGCCTTCCGTGTCGGCGGTGTCGCGGAATAATAACTGGTCGGGTTTCGTCAACGTCATCAGCGTGTCGGGTTCGTTCGTAAAGTTCGCCACGACAACCCCAAGTCGTCCCGGACGCAGTTCGGCGGCGTCGATACCCATACCACCACGGGGTCGGCCATCGGCGTAAGCGACACCCGAAATCAAGCCGATTTCTTCGTACTTCCGTCCACCGCGACCGTCCGGCAAATTGTGGAAGAAAAAGTTACGGACCGTATCATTGGCCACGATTAAGTCCGGCCACCCGTCTCGGTCGGGATCACAGACGACGACACCGAGCGCTTTGCCGACTGGTTGAACCGGGCCAGTCCCCCGTTCCGGTTCACTCACGTGAATCCCTGCGGACAAGGAAACATCCTCGAATCGCTTGCCGTCGATGTTCCGAAACAGTTGGCAATAAGTTCCCGCAAACTGCGTCGGCGGGACATACGATCGGACACCATTCGGCAGCACCGCGTTCGTGCCGAGGTCAGCAGCCGGTGACCAGCCGACGTAGTTGCAAACAAACAGATCGAGCCGACCATCGCCATCGTTATCCAACCACGTCGCCGAAGCGGGGAAGCTCACGTCGCGCTGCCATTTCAAGAAATCCGTGCCACGGGCATCCGGCCAATTAGCTGGAACGCCGACGCCTGCGGAATGGGTCACGTCAACAAATCGTCGCCCGGTTGGAGTTGCTTCGTTGTGAAACAAGCGGCAGCCCCCAATGGCCGTGACGAACAGGTCCGGGTACCCGTCGTTGTCGTAATCCCCCGCCGTCGCTCCCAGACCATAGAGTTCCGCAGTCAACCCGACTTCGGCGGTCACATCGGTGAACGTTCCGTCGGCGTTGTTGCGATAGAGTGCGGACGTGGTGGTATTGGGAGACGGAGCAAAACCGGGCCACGGACAGCTATTGACGAAGAAGAGGTCGGGTCGCCCATCGCCATTGAAATCGAGAACTACGACGCCTGATCCCATCGTTTCCGGGAGTAGTTTCCGCCCCGTGGCACCGTTGACGTGCTGGAAATGAATGCCCGCTTTTTCTGTTACATCCAAGAAATGCACATTGGGAAATCGACTCTCCGCTTCTTGGTCTTTATCGGGCACCACTCGCGGATTCGATGCCAACCAGAACAGGCACACGATGAGTAACGGAATGGCAAGCCCCACAACGATCCGCAGTCGATGGACTCTCACAACAAGCATGGGCATCCGCAACTTTCAGGACACAAACCGGACGACAAAATGATGCGAACTCAGTTGAAAGTGTAGCAATCTGAAAATCCAAAGCCCATCGCTTACCCCCCGAATGGATTTCACCCGCAACTGACCTTGGCGACAACAAGCCGCTGTGTAATTCTACGCCCCGTTACGAGAGCCGTCACGTTGTGCGACGGACAATGTTTCGTTAGTTCAGTGGAATACGTCATGAAGAAATTCGCAATGGCTGGAATGATCGTCGCGTTGCTGGGTGTCCCGGCATTGGCACAAGAGTCACCGAAACCCGGTCCCGAACACGAAGTCCTTAAAAAGATGGTCGGCAACTGGGATACGACGATGAAGATGGGCGGCATGGATAGCAAGGGAACCACCACGTACAAGATGGATCTTGGTGGCCTGTGGCTAACCAGCGAAATGAAGAGCGAACTGTTCGGAGAGAAGTACACGGGTCGAGGGTTCGATACTTACGACGCTGGCAAGAAAAAATATGTCATGGTGTGGATCGACAGTATGTCTACCGGCGCGTTGTTGATGGAGGGAACCTACAACACCGACAAAAAGACGCTGACCTTGGCTGGAGATGGGCCGGGGATGGATGGCAAGACGACGAAATACAAGTCGCTCACCGAGATGCCGGACGACAACACCATCAACTTCACCATGTCCATCGGGGACGGGAAAGAACCGACGTTCACGATCTTGTACAAGCGGAAAAAGTAGCAGTCGATGGGATGGCCGAAATCGCTTGTTCTACCTTGGATTCAACGCGAGACGAGTTGACCCCGCTCGTTGGGCAACGACGCGGGTAATCGCAGCACCGAGGAGGAAGATTTGCGTGGAATAGTAGATCCACATGAGCAGCGCGACGAACGAACCAGCGGCTCCATAAGCGGAGCCGACTGCGGCCTTGCCGAGATAGAACCCGATCAGTTCTTTGCCGATAGTGAACAGGAGTGCCGTGATCCCAGCGCCGATCCCAACACCGGCCCACGGCACAACTGTATGCGGCAAGACTTTGAACAGAATGGCAAAAAACGTGGCGATCACCAGGAACGAAATGACAATGTTGCCTATCCGCAACCACACCACCGCGCCGGGAACCCAATCATCCAGCGCAGCACTGAAGCCGGATAACAACGTCGTGGCGACTAGGAATGCGATCAAAAGAATCGCCATTCCGCACACGACTGAGAACGCGACCGCCCGATCTCGAACCGCGAGCAAGATTCCACCGCGAATCTGTTCTGGTCGCAAATCCCAAATCGCATCCAAGGCTTCTTGAAGATTCGCAAACACGCCGGTTGCCGCGATGATGATTGTTCCGATGGTGATAATCGTGGCGAGCCACCCGTGACTTTGCGACTTCGTTGCGGCCAACATCGCTTCAATTGTTTTGGCTCCGTCATCGCCGACAAGCTCACGAATCTGTGAAAAGATTTGCCCCCGAGCCGCTTCTTCACCGTAAACAGCGCCGGCAATCGCCACGATGACCAACAATAGCGGTGACAACGAGAGCGTGGTATAAAACGCCAACGCCGCCCCGAGTAGTGGCCCCTTCGATTGCCGAAACACACTGACAGAGTCCTTCAAAACGTCATAAACGATGCGGATTTTCACCGGGAAGCTCCTGAATCGCAGGTATGAAACGACGTCGGCCTACCGAGTTTCGGTAGGCCGACGTCGTTTCATACGCCCATTTTTTAGAGTGGTTCGCTGACTGTTCGCCGGCCTAATACGAGCGACACGATTGCCATAATGAGGAAGATCACAAAGAGGATCTTCGCTGCCAAAAAGGCTTCGCCAGCCGCAGTGGAAAACCCAAAGATACCCGCCACGATGGCGACCAGGAAAAAGAGCAATGCCCAACGTAACATAATGGATACCTCAAATGGGAACGATCTGAAAGTCGCAGACTGAGTTTGAATCACCCCACTATCCAACCCCTCGGAGAGGCGAAGGGTTGGATAGGGTCAGCCGAAATCTACATATGTTATCTGCTAGGAAAACCGACCGTTTTGGTCGCTTGACGTCGCAGGTCATTTTTTATGGCACGGGTTGTACCGCACATGAAATGATTTGGAATGCACCTATCATGCCAATCACTTGGATCACCTTTGGCACGCTTCGCAGGTTCAATTATCAAGTGGTAAATGATCTCAATCCGTAGAACGCTATACTTGAGAAGTGGCGTGCCGGATTGAGCGCGGCCCTGTTCCTAACATCGCTCAGACCACGGGCACATCTGCGCGAATTGACTCCGGCACCCGGTTTGCCTTGTTCCGATTTCGTTTCCCCCAACCGCGATTCGGGATTGAAAGTATGCGATTTCTTCATGGTCCCGTCACCCTGGATCAGATTCACACGACGTACTTGATTCTGGCCACATTGCTGATGGTGATTGCGGTTGGTTGGGTGTTACACAAGATCGGTTTGATTGCCTGGTTAGGCGGTGTGTTCGCACGATCGGTTCGAGCGATCATTCGATTGGGCTTCCGCATTTGGGAGCAAACGTTGTCGTGGGCAGGGTGGCTGGGATTGCTGGCGATCGGCACGGGCGTCGTCGCGGGTGGGTCGTGGCTAATAGACATTGGCTTGGCAGTGGTCGTCGTTCCGGTGGCCGCACTGCTCCTCGTCGCAGGCGGCGTCACGTGCTTGGCGTACATGTACCTTTCCGCCGAGCGGTATGAAGTGAGCCGTGGCTTCAAGACCTTGTACAACCCGGACAAGGGGCAGGTATTAGCGACCGACTTACTTCGACACGGCCAAACTCTTGGCGTCCCGATGTTGGCCTCGGCGGCGGTCGTGACCGTCGTGGGATTCGTCCTGTTGAACCAAGCCATTTATGAATCCGGCGGGCAACGATGGTACCGATTTGCGGACCCGGACGCGGACCCGGTCTTCATTGATTTCTTGGCATATACGCTCGTGAACTTGCTGCGTGTTGTAGACGTATTCGACTTCGCGCAATCGTACCGCTTCCTCAGCGTGAGTCTCGTTCGCGCGACCGGCCCGATCACGCCGTTGTTGCTGATGGCGTTCAAATCGTTTTTCACGTTGCTCTTGCTGCAACAGCTATTTGCCTCGCTCCGACAGAACCGGCTGTTGGCGGAAACCGTCGGCGACTATTGGTCGCCCCACGTGCCGATCCGGGATCGCGCCCGATCAGTTCTGCCACAATTCGGGCCGTCGGCGATCACACCTGTACTGATCGCTCTGCGTAGCGCTGAAGTCCTGACTCAAGAGCAACGGGACCAACTGCCGCTAGTCCTGGCCGGGATCGGTCCGTCCGCAATTCCCGGCCTGATGCGTCATTTGCACGATCTCCACGAACCGACTCGGGCAATCACCGCAACAACCTTGGGGCTGCTGAAAGTCCGCAGCGCAATCCCTGGGTTGTGCAATTTGTCCGACGATCCGTCGCAAGCCGTTCGTATCGCTAGCGTGGAAGCACTCGGTCTTATCGGCGAAGAATATGCCCAACAGGACAAGCGGAAAACAGGAATCGGTTTGCCGATCAAGAGGCGTGGCTGGCTGTTCCGAAGATTCACTACCGAACCGGATCAACCGCCGCGTTGGTGGCAACAGGCGGGACGCTGGGTCCGAGACCCCCGCTTTCGGACACGGTCTGTGGTGGTGACCGACGACATCCGCGAACTGGTGCTCACTCTTCAAACAAGCTTGAACGACGAGTCCACGGCGGTGCGAAGCTTGGCCGCAACGGCGGTTGGGAAGATCGGAACGCAAGCCGCACCGACCCAAGCCACGCTCATCAAACTACTCCAGACCGATACCGCTGAAGTTCAAGTTCAAGCCGCGTTGGCGCTCGCCAAAATCAGCCCGGCTGAACCGGACGTGATTGCGGCACTCGTGTCGGCGCTGTCCGACCCCAACGAGGGTGTCCGGGTCGCGTCGGCGACAGCGTTGGGTGAGTTCCGCGAGGCTGCCGCTTCGGCGGTGTCCGCGATCGTGGCGTTGCTTCAAGACCGCAGTGACGAAGTTCGCGCCGCCGCCGCCGCCGCCGTCAGCCGCATTGGGGTGAAGTGTGACGAGTCCGCGCAATCCCTAATCGAAGGATTGACCAGCACGGACAACATGGTTCGCGCGCAGACTGCGGAATCGCTGGGCCGGATTGGTAGCGTTGCCGAGACGGCAGCGCCTGCTCTCGCGGAAGCGTTATCCGACGACAACGACTTGGTCCGTGCCAAAGCCGCCGAAGCGCTGGGGCGAATCGGCCAAGCCGCTGCTCCTGCCGCTGTGCCGGGTTTAATGCGGCTGTTGCGCGACGAAGATAACTGGGTCCGGGCGCTCGCCGCCGAAGCACTCGGCGAAATGGGCGTCGCCGCCGGAGATGCCGCCCCGGCGCTGCTACGCTCCCTTCAGCACACCAACCCCAATGTCCGCGCGAACGCAGCCGAGGCACTGGGTAAACTTCGCGCTGTTCACGCCCGGACCGTACTGGAAGAAGCCTGCCGCGATGACGATGTCACCGTTCGGGCCAAAGCCGTGTGGGCTGTCAGCATCATCGGCCCACTGACGCCGTCCTCGCAAGCCTGTCTGCTGGCAGCCACAACCGACCTCAGCCCGGAAGTTCGGGCGATTGCCGCCGACAGTATCGCCACACACGCCGGGGACTGGCCCAACGCCTTGGAAGCCCTCATCCCGCTGATTTCGGACGGGAACACCGACATCGCTGTTCGCGCCATGCAAGCCTTGCATCAATTTCAAACCTACTCCGAAGCCGCGATTGAAGCCGTTACCCAGCGGTTAAACGGCAACCAAGATTCCCGCGTTCAATCGGCTGCCGCGTTGACGTTGAGCCGGATGGGTTCGACGGCGGCGCAGTCGGGTGACGAGTTAGCCCGGCTCGCGCTGGCCGGTGATGCCGAAGTGCGGGAAGCGGCGATGCGTGCGTTGGCCGTCCTGCAACTCCCCGAATCCGTCGGCGCATTCGTGGCCGGTTTGCGGGACGACGAAGCCGAGGTCCGCAAGATCGCATCTGCCGGACTATTGAAGGCCAACCAAGTCCCCGACGACGACGTGGCGACAGTGATTGAAGCCTTACGCGATCCAGAAACGCGCGTGCGGACCAACGCCGCCACCGTGATCGGACGCATGGACCCGATTCCGGATCAAGCGATCCCGTACTTGATCGAATCGGCGGTCGAATCGGACGACGACGGCTTACGACTGGCCGCCACGCTCGCACTGCGCAACGCAGATTCTGCGGTGCCGCATGACATTATGCGGCGACTGTTACAAGACAAAAATCAACGGGTTCAACTCGCTGCGGCTGCCGCGTTGCTCCACTCGGACGCCGCAGATGCACTCGTCGAAACGATCATCTGGACCGCGCTCGTCGATACCAACTGGCGGGTGCGTGAAATCGCAATCGCCATGCTCGAATCCCACCCGGAAGCCGTTACCGCGTATCGGCGTGACCTGGAACTCTGGGTCGTCAAAGAAACTGATCCCCATCTCCGGGAACGGGTCGAACGTCTGTTGACCAGCACATCCGAACCGCCAGTGGTTGAACTGACAACCGCGAGTTAACAAGATGACGGCGTTGTGAAACACTTCGATTCGGTAAGTGGGACGATGCGGGCTAGAAATTATCCGAGCAGCGAAGTAGTGTGACTTACGTTTTAGAATAGCCATTCCGCTCTGGGGGTTGTGGTCGTATGGGGATGTTGGACCACTGGCACCCGGTTTTCCCGGCCCACAAGTTGAAGAAGAAGCCCGTCGGGATTCAACTGGCAGGGGAGTCGATTTGCCTCTTTCGCACGGAGAAGGGGGCCGTCGCCGCAATTGATGACGCCTGCCCGCACCGGCGATTGCGATTGAGTTACGGGCGAGTCGTTGGCGATAAAATCGAGTGCAAGTACCACGGCTGGTCGTTCGATGCGTGCGGCGAGGGCGAAAGCCCGAGTACGCCGAAAATGCACACCTGCACCGTCAGCTACGACACGCGGGTCGAGCACGGGTACATTTGGCTGAAGAGCAAGCACAGCAACCCGGTGTTTCCGGTCATCAACGCGGACAACTACTACCACCTCGGGAACTTCCATCACGTCGTCCCCGCACCGCTGGAACTGACCGTCGATAATTTCAACGAGATCGAACACAGCGGCACGGTTCACGACACGTTCGGCTACGACTTGGAGCGAATGCACGAAGTCCGCGTTCGCTTCGAGCCGACCAACACCACGGTTCGGGTCGTCAACGCCGGGCCGACGAAGACGATCAACCCGGTCTTCCGCTTCCTGCTCGGGATTCGCAAAGGCGACACGTTCCACGACGATTGGACGACGCACTTTTCGCCGGTGTACAGCGTGTTCGACCACTGGTGGACCAGTCCGGACGGCGACCGCGAGGCGATGATCCGGTGGCGACTGTACATGTTCTTCTGGCCGATCACGGAGACGCAAACGGCGGTCACGTCCTTCGTGTACGCCAAGTCCCGCTTCCCCGGCCCGACCGGCGGGTTGCGGTTCGCCAAGTACATTTTCCGCTATGAAATCGACCGCGAAGTGCGGCAGGACATCTCGATGCTCGCCCACCTCGCCGATTACAACGTGAGCATCGAAGGGATGAAGCTCAGCCGGTTCGATAAAGTGCTGGGCCAAACTCGGGAACGCATCGCGTCCATCTACAGGGGCGAACCCGCCGGACGTGTCACGCTGAACGGGAAGTGACTGAACCACACATGTGCAAGGTGTAAGGGTGTGTGGCTTGCGCTCCCTCAAAAAGAAAACCCTCGCTGGCGTTCGTTGAAAATTTCATTGTCACGCCAAAGATTCATTACGAGCCTCCCAAGTTGCAAGCAGATACAAGGAGAGTGCTCCAGCGAGATTAACTGCAAGTTCTGCATGACGTGCGGCAGGTTTTACCCCGACCTTTCCCTTACCATGCGAATCGCTGAGACGATTTCTGAGTGCGCCCAAGCCTTCTACTACTGCTGTGCAGCCGCCCAAAATCTGCTTGAACACTGCTTCTGTGTGCTGTGAGGGCGCAATCTTGAGTTGCTCGGCAGTTTGTCGATATAGCTTTGGAAGGTCTGAGCTGTCATTAAAGTCCGCGCCTGCCTCTTCGAGAATGTGCTTGCACACCGACTCCAACAGTGTGCGAGCGATAGTGATTGCGCCCTCAGGGTCCGATACGCGGCGGTCAAGTGCTTTCGTCCAAGCAGTTTGGATGTTTTCGGCGTCAAACTTCTCGATAGCAAAAGAAACTAAACGATCGGCAGGTGACCTACTTAGACTTTCGAGCAAGTTGGTTATCGGACGAAAAGCGTTCCAAATGAAATCGCGCCGCTCCGCGTAACTTCCAAATTTATGCTTTATGAACTGCCAGAATTGAGATAGGTTTCTACACGTGCGCATGAAGGGAGGAACATAAATCGCTAACTCTGACTGCTGAAGTAGTGCTTCTCGCAAATTTGCATAATCCGTATCGCTCTCCGTCGAACTGCCTGTAGCTCTTGCAATCAATAAATTTTGTAGCGACTCAATTTGCTCGATGGCTTGTCGCATGTTTTGCAACCTGTCGGCGTTTATACAGTATCCTAGTTCTTGTTCGTATACTCTGTGTCAGCTACAGATACGACCAACGGGCCGAAGGTTCGGCCCGTCGTTTGCGTTTCCCGTTGTAGGGCAGGTTACGTGCCGTGTTCCCAACTGTTGCTGTAGCTGGTCTGGTCGGCGGTCATTGTGTCGATCTTGATGCCCATCGAGGCGAGTTTCGTGCTGGCGACGTACTCTTCGACGGCCACGGGGACGGGGTAGACCTTGGCTTCGAGCTTGCCTTTATTTTTCACGCAATACTCGGTGGCGAGGGCTTGGGTGGCAAAGCTCATGTCCATCACGCTGGCGGGGTGGCCTTCGGCGGCGGCGAGGTTGACCAATCGCCCGGAGCCGATCACGTAGAGCCGCTTGCCGGTTTTCAGTTTGTACTCATCGACTTCGTGGCGAACGCCGTGCTGAACGTTGGCGGTTTGAGCTTCGAGCGCCTTCAGGTCGATTTCGATGTCGAAGTGGCCGCTGTTGCAGACCATCGCGCCTTCCTTCATCAGCGGGAAGTGTTCGGCGGCGATGACGTGCTTGTTGCCGGTCACCGTGATGAACAGGTCGCCGACTTTCGCGGCTTCGTGCATCGACATGACCGCGAACCCGTCCATCGCGGCTTCCAGCGCCGAGATCGGGTTCACTTCGGTGACAATGACTTGCGCGCCCAGGCCGCGAACGCGAGACGCCACGCCTTTGCCGCACCAACCGTAGCCCGCGACCACGACTTTCTTACCGGCGACGAGCATGTTCGTAGCACGAATCACGCCGTCGATCGTACTTTGGCCGGTGCCGTAGCGGTTGTCGAACATGTGCTTCGTGGCCGCGTCGTTGACCGCGATGACCGGGAATTGCAGCACGCCGTCTTTTTCCATCGCCCGCAACCGGATCACGCCGGTCGTCGTTTCTTCCATGCTCCCGATGACATCTTTGAACAGTGTCTTACGTTGAACGTCGGTGAACTTCTCGGCCCACTCTTGAACGGGGCGTTGGCTGCCGGCCAACTTTTCGAGACGATTCAAGGCAATGAACACCATCGCCGAAACCAAGTCGGCACCGTCGTCCATCGTGACGTGCGGTTGGTGTTCGAGCGCCATCGCCAAGTGCTTGTAGTACGAGGTCGGGTTTTCGCCGTGGATCGCGGCGACGCCGATGCCGTAGTCCGCGACCAAACTCGCGGCGACATCGTCTTGCGTCGAGAGCGGGTTGGATGCGATCAGCAGAACGTCCGCGCCACCGGCTTTGAGTGTGCGAACAAGGTTGGCCGTTTCACAGGTGACGTGCAAGCACGCCGACATACGTAGACCTTTGAGCGGTAATTCTTGCTCCCAACGCTCGCGGACTTGCTGAAGGACCGGCATATCATGGTCGGCCCACACGATCCGCTTTTTGCCTTTCGGTGCCAGTGCTAAGTCTTTAACATCATGCCGAGGTGCGCCGACGCCAGCCGTTTGAACTATCATGGAGTAAATCCGCTTCCCAATATAAAAGGTGTCGGCCGAACGCCCAATTGCCACCCGGCCACGTCGCAACTTGTTTTAGGGACGGATTGTAACGCTTCCACCCGTTTATCGACTTTTCGTCCGGTGATCGCAGTCGTTCAAAACAGACCACCCCGTTTAATCGCTGTGACCTGCCCGCCCCGAACGTCCGCGATTCGCGGCAATCGCCGCACGTAATCGTAGTAGCCTTGCAGCTTGAATTTCTTCGCGGTGCTGTCGGAGGTCATGTATCGAATCGAGCCAAAGATTTTCCGTTCCGGCGGCCACGGGCGGTCGAACAAGCCGAAGCACCACAGAATCCCCGTGTACGAATTCGGGTCGCGGCCATCAATGGCGTACTTGTTGTTGAGGTGTTCCAGCACCCGGTAGGCGTCCTCAGGGGTAGCGGACCATTCCAGAACTTTCTTGCCCCAGAGCATCCGAAGGTAGTTGTGAATCCGGCCCGTCGCAATCAACTCGTGTTGGGCGCTGTTCCACAGCGGGTCGTGGGTCGTGGCGGCTTCAAACTCTTCGAGCGTGTACGTGTGCGTCCGGGGATCAGCGGTGTGTTTCTTCAAACTTTCCCAAGCCCATTCGGGCAACACGGCTTGCAGTGTCCCGGCCTTGGTGAGCGGCGAGAAATCACACGTCGTAAAGTTGAACGACGGCGTGTCGTCAGGCGAATCCTGCCAACTTTTCGTACCACTCTCTGCTTTACCGACGGCCTTCTCAACGGCCTTGGTGAAGTGCCATTGGAACCCGACATCACGCCACGTGATCGCTTCATCCAGGAAGCTATTGACGTTCGGATCACGGCAAAAGAAGTCGTCCTTGTTGCGGGTCTTCAAGTTGATTTGCGCTGTCGTCCAATTCTTGACGCTGGCAAACACCGCTTCACTCACGTCTTGAATACTGATGTGGCCGTAGTGCAGGTGCGCACTCAGCCCACTGGCAGCGTTGCGGACCGGATCATCGGGTTGGCTGCGGTGGTCGCCGTAGCGCGGGAGCTTGGTTTCCACGAAGTCTGCAATCAGTTGCAGCCCCGCGACGCGACCCCCTTCGAGGTTCGCAATGGCTGGCACGCTTTGGTCAATGGGGAGTGACTTGACGAACTCGCCGATGTCCTTGGGCGGACGCCACAGGTCGAACGGCGGGTCGATTTTCGTCTTGGGTAGAGTCGAGAAATCCGGTTCCGGGTTGGCCCGATTCTCCCACGCTTCCGTGAAGAGTTTATGAATCTTTGGCCGCAAGTGTGCAGCCGCTTTCGTCGGCGGACCCAACAGCGAAAGTGGCACGATGCAGTTACCGTCCACCGCATGGACTGCAATCTTCACACGTTCGGCGACCGCACGGATTTGGGCGGGGATGATGAACTGCGGGTAGTCATCGGTCACGAGCAAGCACGCCTGATCGCACAGTTTGCGGACCAGCCCCCGTCCGGCGTTTTCCGGCGTTTCCACGAACGGCCAATACTGCACGCCAAGTTTCTTGGCCTCGACACTGTTGTCGCGCACCCCCTCCAACAGGAACTGGTGAAACCGCGCACTTGCCCAGGGGTAGTTCAACTTCAACCCCTCGTAAACGATCAGCGGTTTCTTTAACCGCGTCGCCCAGTGAAGTGCGTAATCCAAGGCGTGATTCGACCGCACCCGCCGAACCATCTGCGACCAGTACAGCACATAATCGCCAATGCGATTCTCACCGTGCTGGTTCGCGCGTCGGATTCGGGCGTCGTTGAATGTGGTCATGGTTTTCGCCGTCGAGTGGTACGATCCGCCAATATGATAGGCGACATGAAGAACCCAGTTCTCGAAGTCGTGAACGTTTGGAAACGGTACGGTGCAGTACCGGCGCTCGCGGGCGTGTCGTTTACCATCCAAGCCGGGGAATTGTTCGGCTTACTCGGGCCGAACGGTGCCGGGAAAACCACGTTGATGTCAATCCTGTCCGGGTTATCGGATGCGTCTGAAGGCCACGTCAAACTGTTCGGGCAAACGCTGAGCACGGACGATCACGAACTCCGCCGTCACGTCGGATTGGCCACACAAGACCTGGCCATTTACCCAGACCTGACGGCCCGCGAGAACCTCGCGTTTTTCGGCCAACTCTACGGAATCAAAGGTGCCGAACTTGCCGCACGCATCGACGAAATGCTGGCCGCCGTCGAACTGACCGACCGCGCTAACCACCGCACCGCGACGTTTTCGGGCGGGATGAAACGCCGCTTGAACTTGGCGGTTGCGGTAATGCACCGACCCCGGTTGCTACTCCTCGACGAGCCGACCACGGGCGTCGATCCGCAATCGCGCAACCATATCTTTGAACAGGTGCGAAGCCTGAACGCGGCAGGTTTGACGGTGATTTACACCAGCCATTACATGGAGGAAGTGCAAACCCTCTGCCCGCGACTGGCGATCCTCGACCACGGCCAAGTGAAGGCGTGCGACACGTTGCCGAACCTGTTGCATCGACTCGACGCGGTGGCACGAGTCACACTCTCGAAGATTCCCAGTGTTATCGTCGAGCGGGTGCAACAATGGCCGGGCGTGACACGGTGCGAGGTAACACCGACGGGTGTTGAATTCGCCGCCCAAAACGTCTCGCCGCTGTTGCCGAAACTGATGGCGTTGTGTGCCGAACACGGCGTGGAATGCACCAACATCGAACTGGAACAACCGAGTCTCGAACGAGTCTTCCTCAGCTTAACCGGCCACGCACTGCGGGATTAAGGTCAAGAACAAAGATTTTTCACCACAGAGACACAGAGAAATGCAATCAAGATTGGATTCGGTTTTCTTGGTAAGTCTTGACACAGGTTTGTAAACGGACGGGGTTGTTCCATTAGCCCAGGGTTGAGGAGGCTTTGCGACGACTACCCTGGGAGGCTTTCCCACCCAGGAAGTCGATTGGTGGTGGGTGCGGCGTCCCAGGGTAACGGACCTTCGGTCCGCAACCCTGGGCTAATGGAACAACCCCGTTGGGGTTGAAAACAAACTGGCCGAATTGCGGTGACCTATTGGCTTTCTCGGTGACTCTGCGTCTCTGTGGTGAAACGGTTTCAAAGGATACCCATGCCGATCTTCACGATTGCCCGCAAAGACTTGCGCCTCCTGCTGCGCGACCCCCGGTCCGCCGTCATTTTGCTGCTCATGCCGTTGATACTGATGTTGATTCTCGGGTTAACGTTGGGTCGTGCGTTCGGTGAGAAACCGGACTCGAAGATTCGCATCTCAATCGTCGTGGAAGACATCGGATTGTTGGACGACGCCAAGCGTGACTTTCCGCTCAAGGCATGGTCCGAAATTCTCATCGACGACTTGGCCGACACCGCGAATATCAAGGTCGAACGGATCGCCACGCGGGCCGAAGCGGAGAAGCTGGTGAGGCGTGGGGATCGCTCCGCCGTCGTCGTGTTTGGTCCAGAATTCAGTAACCGGGCGCAGCGTTGTTCGTTCGTCGGCGGCGAGTTCAAACCGAACCCGATCAACCCGCTGTTCCGGGACGGCGTGAAAGCCCAAGAACTCGATATCGAGTTCATCACGAATCCGAGTCAGCCCGTCGGCACGTCGGTGATTCAGCAGGTCATCCAAGTCAGTTTGTTGCGGGTGATTATTCCGTGGATGATCGGGCAAGCCTTCGACTTGATCGGCACGCCGAAGTTCATGGACAAGATGGAAGAGAAAATTCCTGCCCTCGGGTTGGCCTACCGGGTGCCCGGTTTTTCCAAGAAGAGCCTCGGCGACGGCATCCGTCGGGGCATCGGTGACTTTTTCTCGGAGTACGATTTTAACGCCAAGACGTGGGCGGGATTGACCGAAGCCAAGAAGAACAAGCTGGTCCGTGAGACCGCCCCGGCAGCGCGCCGTGAGGACAACCGCACGGTGTACACCGACCCCAAGAGCGTGCAATATCAAACGCTCGTTCCCGGCGCCGTGGTCACGTTTGCGTTTTTCCTGGTGCTGACCGTGGGGTGGTTGTTTGTCGCCGAACGCCGACATGGCACGTTAGTCCGACTACGCCTCGCGCCGATTTCCCGTGGCGAAATTCTCATCGGCAAGATGCTGCCGTGCTTGGTCATCTCGCTGATTCAAGGATTCTTCCTGCTGATTTGCGGCAAGCTCATCTTCGGCATGACGTGGGGTTCGCAACCGTGGCTGCTGATCCCCGTCGTGGTCTGTACATCGTTCGCGGCCGTGGGTCTGTCGATGTTCGTTGCGGGACTGGCGAAAACCGAAACGCAAGTGGCGGTCTACGGCACACTGTTGGTGCTTGTGCTAGCCGGCATCAGCGGTTCCATGCTCCCCCGCGAAATGCTCCCCGATAACATCCGCCAACTGAGCCTACTGACCCCGCACGCCTGGGCTTTGGATGCGTATGCCCAACTGCTCAACCCCGATAACGTCGCGCCCCAAGTCGAACAAATCGGCACGTCTTGCTTCGTGCTAACTCTTTTCGGGCTGGGCTTGCTGGGGTTGTCTTGGCTGGTGATGAAACTGGATTAAGCCCGGTGCCATAAAACCGTTTGCTGCGTGAGTGTGGCAACCTTGCGGACCAGTTCCCGCAAGTCCGGTTCTTCAATGCGGTGCAGGGCAACCGGAATACCGACCCATTCCCGAGTGCGCTCATCCGCCTCCGGCCACTCGTCTTTTTCTTCGATCACTGTCAATACGTACACATCGACGTGTCGGGTTGTGTCGTACTTTTCGTACTGGTAAGTTCCGATCGGTTCGGTATCAACGATCCCGATTAGCCCGGCTTCTTCCCAGGCTTCGATCCGGGCGGCATCCTGTGCGGTATGGCCGGGATCAACGTGCCCTTTCGGGATGACCCAACGCCGCCCGTTGCGAGAGGTGACCATGCAAATCAGGCCATCCCGGATCGCCAGGGCCGCAGCTTGCCGAAGAGTTTTAGCCATGCGATGAGTTCCTGGGTGTCTTCACTACCACTATTCAGCGATACAATGAGGCTTCGGTCAAGTTCCGAACCAGGGTTTCATCGAAATAACACAATCGCCTGAGTCGAACCTCTCACGCGATTTGCCTACACAACCAATCGGTAACCTCGTTGCTAAGGATGAGCACGCACTGATGACGCCACCTGAAATTACCGTTCGCCAAGTCATGGATTTGACTCCCGTAACCGTCACTCCGGATGCGACCGTCCAGCACGTTCTCGGATTGATGAATCAACGCCGCATTGGGTCCGTGCTTGTCGTAAAAGATGGCTTGCAACTGGCGGGGATCTTCACGGAACGCGATTTATTGAAGCGGGTCGCCTCCGCTGTTCCGGGTTGGCGCGACTATCCTGTGTCCGATTGGATGACCGAAAAACCGCACACGATCGAACCCGACATCGGTTGGGACGAAGCGGTCGGGCGGATGCACAAACTCCGCGTGCGCCATCTGCCTGTGGTGGAAAATGGCGAGGTCATCGGGATCATCTCGACGCGACTTTTGATGTCTCGGCGGGCGGAGTATCTCAACCAAAAGATTGAAGAGCGCACGGCGGAGTTACGCACCGCGTTCGATCAACTCATGGTCCGCGATTCAGAAATGTTGCACAACCTGCGAACCGCCGGGCGGCTACAAACCAAAGTGTTGTTGCCCCAGGCGGCGCCGGATTGGCCCGAGTTGAAATGGGCGATCCATTACGCCCCGCTCGACCACCTTGGCGGCGACTACTACGACTTCGCCAGCCCGGACCCGGATCATCTCGGTTTTCTCATTGCCGACGCCAGCGGCCACAGCATCCCTGCCGCACTCGTGGCGATTATGGCTCGCTTCGCCTTTGTGGAAGCGTCCGCACAGAAATCAAAACCCGGTGAGGTCATGGGTGTGATGAACGAGCGGCTTCAGGAATTGACGGACGAACGATTCGTGACCGCGTTTTATGGCGTCTTTGATCGCCAATCGCGGGTGTTCCGCTACACCACTGCCGGGCACCCGCACCCTTTGCTTTACGAGTCGAAAACTGGCACCGTTAAGCAACTCTGCGGCCAAGGCTTTTTGCTCGGTGTGGTCCCGGACGAGGTCTACACCGAACGAGAAGTCGTACTGGAGCCGGGCGACAAAATCTGTTTCTACACGGACGGCGTCATCGAAGCTCGCAATGTGATTGATGAAATGTTTAATGTGGATCGTCTCATTCAATGTCTCCAGGATCACAGTAGTCAGCCATCTTCGGATGTATTGCGCGGCATCCTGAACAGTCTCAGTACATTCTGTGATGGCACGCCATATGGTGACGATGTGACACTTGCTGTCGTAGACATTGTTGCAGCATAAGTTAGTATCCAATGGCCATGCCGTCCTTGCGTGCCTCACTACCACCGTGAAGCATCCCCGTGACCGGGTCGATCCAAATCCCCTGATACCCGCCGCCGTTGCGGGGGATCAAATCGACCTTGTGTCCACGCTTACGCAACTCCTCCACGATCTCGCGTGGCAAAGTGACTTCCGCTTTCACTGTGCCACTGCCACTCGCTTCTTTCCCGGTTGGCGTGGCGGAGCCAATATGTTCGATCCGTGGCGCTTCGCCTGCCGCTTGGACGTTCATGTCGTGGTCGAGCATGTTCACCAGCACTTGGACTTGCCCTTGCGGTTGCATATCCCCGCCCATAACGCCGAAGACGAATCTGGGCTTGCCGTCCTTGGTCACCATCGCCGGGATGATCGTGTGGAACGGCCGTTTGCCCGGTTCCAGCCGGTTCGGGTGCTTGTCATCCAACGCGAACAAGCAACCGCGATTCTGCAACGCAAACCCAAGCTCCGGTACCGCACACTTGGAACCGAAGCCGTTGTAATTGCTCTGAATCAGCGAAACACAATTGCGATCCTTGTCCACGACACACAGGTAAATCGTGTCGCTTTTACCCAACTTGGGGTCGCCGTGCGGGATGTTGTCGAGCACTTTTTTGGGGTCGATCAACTTGCGTCGTTCGTCCGCGTAAGGCTTGCTGATGAGTTCCTCGATCGGCATTTTGGCGAAATCTGGATCGGCATAGAACTGAGCGCGGTCGGCGTAAGCGACCTTTTTCGCTTCGATCATCGTGTGCCAATACTCCGCCGAATTCGGCCCGAGCTGCTTGAGGTTGTACGGCTCCAACAGGTTCAACATCTGCAACACGGCGATGCCTTGTCCGGGCGGCGGCAGTTCCCAAACGTCGTGCCCGCGGTACGTGGTTTTGACGGGTTCGATCCAGGTTGAAGTGTGTTTGGCGAAATCATCCTTCGTGAACAGCCCACCATTCTTTTCCGAGAACGCAACGATTTGATCGGCGATCGCACCGCGATAGTACGCATCCGCTCCGCCTTCGCCGATGAGCCGATAAGTTTTGGCAAGTGCCGGGTTTTTGAACACGTCGCCGACTGCCGGCACCCGTCCATTCGGGCCGTTCAAATAGACTTCCGCAGTCCCGATTCCACTTTTTAAACCCGGCGCACTCGCCCGCCAATATCCGGCAATCACTTCCGGCACTGGTGCCCCTTTTTCAGCATACTCCGCACTCGGCGCCAGAATCTTCGCAAGCGGCAACTTGCCGAACTTTTTGTTCAATTCCATCCACCCGTCCACACACCCCGGCACCGACCAACTCAGTGGCCCGCTCTCCGGGATGTCTGTCAGCCCCTTGTCAGCGAAGTATTGTCGGGACGATTTTAACGGTGAACGGCCACTGGCATTCAGTCCGTAAAGGCGTTGCGTCTTGGCGTCCCAGACAATCGCAAATAAATCGCCGCCCACGCCGCAGGACATCGGTTCCAACACGCCCAACGCCGCATTCACAGCAATGGCTGCATCAATGGCGTTCCCACCTTGTTTCAAAACGTCGATGCCAATTTGTGCCGCGAGAGGGTGACTTGTCGCCACCATTCCTTGCGGCGCAATCACAACAGACCGACCCGTATTCCCTGCTACTGAGGGTGTGCGGTCGGCCGCGTTCAAACAAGTTGCAATGCTGATAACAATTACAACTGATGCAATAAAAGACACTTTCATGGCGTGGTACCTGCTTGTTCAGTCATGGTGAATTGTGCAACAAAGAACAAATGTCGGCGGGAGTGATCCGGTAGCCAATCCGTGGACGGGTCACATTCAAAGTGAACGGAGTGCCGCCCCGGTGGGACTGTTATTGTTGTATCAACGCGATCGGATATTGCAGATATTTCGAGATCCTGCTGCCAAACTGATCCACGGATTCGTAACGGAGCGGGTAGCGAAGAGTCCGTGCGAAATACCATTGAGAGATGAAACGTTCGAGTCCGCGTGGACGGATTGATGAAAATGGCCTCGCTGCGCGGTTGGCTCCAACGGTGTAAGGATTCTTTCCCAAGTGGTTCAAAGCTTTGAAAGCCATCGAGCCACAGGATTTTAACAGAATCTCGATCTTGCAGCTTTAATTCATTAAACTTTGGCCCCAGTTGTGATTGGAGACGCTTTGAATACAAACGTAAATCATAAAAGTATTGCTTCTGATCGGCATGAATGAACGGAATCGTGTCATGACCGAGATGGAGTTCGACTTCGGCAATGAGTGTAGCAGCTTCGGCAGCCTTGTATCCACGACGATCAATAAACAGCCCAGTAAAGCCATGAATCACAAGCTTTTCGAGCATATCCTTGACGGGAGCCGTAGCGACTTCTCGTTGCCAGAGATCAACTTCGCGGCAACGCATTGCACCAAAGCTCCATCGTGTCGATTTGGTGTGAAGATAACCCCGAACGTGATCGTATCCCGAAAGTTGCTCAACTTTGAGTGTCTCGGGGTACGGTATCATCGGTAACATAAATACACATCCATCCGACATCCCATCTTCAATGTGATGGAAATAGTCCGCGTCGAACTTATAGATATTCGCAGTATTGTCATGCTGCTGAATCATAGCTCGGCGAAACCAATACTTATTGGTTTGGTCCCAGATGCCGCCTGCCAATATGACTAAACATATTCCCCATCGGGTGATGTTTCTGGACATAGAATTTCTTTGCCACATTGCCAAATCCAACACCCGATCAATGCTACACATGACAGCGAACAAGGATAGAAACGCAATGTAGATTGAAATGCGATTATAGGCACGAACTTGCGGTGATATTAGATGCGCAAACAGGCTACTATAACCGCCAATTGTCCCAAGTAAGAAGGCAAAAAGTGTGATTGCAGCCACACAACTTATAAATGGGTGCTTTTTGATGGGTAGTATCGAGAGTGTCAGCAGCGCCAAGAATCCTGTCGAACCGATTACGCCCAATGTTGCAGTCCGATTATCGGTTTGGGCTGGGCGATCGGGAGAATCATAGGTTGATTGAATGCGATCCAACCAACGGCTTCGGTGGTGCTGCGTCGGAAGAACAAGTTGGCTCATTTTGAGTCCATATTGTTCTGCCTCTTCAGAAAATCTCAAATGCGGTGCGGAATTTCTGCCATTCTCCAGTTGATAGAATATCGTTGGGATGTGTTGGATAATGCCAATTGCAACGATGATCGAGATAATGGTAAAACAGGATGCCAATGCTAGGTAGGACCGCCGAAGAACAAAATGATAACACCCAGCAAAAGCCAATAAAGCGCATCCAAAGAAAGCGTAGTAGGCACCAGCCGTTGACGTGGCCAGGGTAATCAACAATACTGCCAATGCTTGGCCATTCCACATTGACAATCGCTGTCGTCCGGATTCGTTGTGCTTCAAAAACGGTATTGGACCAAGAGCGACCCATATGACAACCAAGAGTGTTAACGGAACGATGTAGTAAGCGGCTAGGAAATAATGACCTACTCCCCGAATATAGTGATAGGGCAAAAAAGTATACAACATCGCCCCAGTGCCTGATGACGGGATGGATAGCCCAAGTTGACGCAGCACGGTCATGGCAGTGATCGTTGTCAGCGGATAGGTGAAAATATGATATGCGTTAAACACAAAAACAGGATTGCTATCGAACCAACTGAGTAGCCAAATCATGGCAAAGTGAAAGTTATCAATTACTGGAAAATCGTAAATTTCCTGGATGCCCGGCGCACCGAGTCGGTCGTTGTGCCATTGAGTACCAGTCTCAATAAATGACTTCACAAGTGGCAATATGAGTAGTGTGTCACCAGTATAACTAAACGGCGTCCGCCAGTTGGCACGATCGAGCCGTTGGCCCCAGATAACTAATACACAAGTAACAATAACGCAAGCAGCGTATGGTAGTAGCTGCAATAGCCAGCTCGAAATAGTCCTTGAAAAAATCATAGTTCAAACACCGTTCGCTATTTATATTAAATGAATTCTTCGTTGTAAACAGTCTGACGAATCACTCTTGACAGAATCTGTGCGAAACGGGTAATAGTTCAGCATCACGATGATTGAGTGAGCGTTTATCGACCCATGCCGTCATCGCTTTATCGCACCGTCAATTTTGGGGTAACTCGGTATGGGCGTCAAGGTGTATCACACGCGGGAGTTGGACCAATACGTAGCGGAGTGCGATCGGCTTGGTGGGTATTCACACCCGAACGCGGCACAATTCGTGGCCGACTTTCGCCTAGAATACGACACTCGCCCGGATCAGCAGCTTGACCCGTTTTCCGAGGAATACTATCAGCAACAGGTCGCGCTTTATACTGAATTATCAGGCCGCAAAGTGGATCAAGAGCAAGGTGAGCTAACGCCCCTTGATGTCGATGCCCACGCGGCGGGACGGAACCCGTACAACAGTAGCGATGTTGGGTGGATTGCGAAACATGCACGGGCCATCCACTCGTGTTTAATTCTTGCGAACCTTCCACCCCAGGCCACGATTCTAGATGCGGGAAGTGGTTGGGGTCTCAGTTCCGAAGCGATGGCTTTCTGTGGCGCCTCGGTCACCGCGCTCGATATCAATCCGCTTTTCGTGCAGTTGGTGAAAAGGCGTGCGGAACGGCTCTCACTGCCGATTGAATCCGTCCAATCGGAATTCGGTCAATTTGCATCGACGCAGCAGTACGACATGTTGCTCTTCTACGAATGCCTCCATCACAGTCTCAAACCGTGGGAAACACTTGCTCACCTGGGCAAATTCGTTAAGCCTGACGGAAAGATTCTATTCGCCGGTGAACCGATCAATACGAGCTGGTGGAAAGATTGGGGGATTCGACTCGATCCCGAGTCTGTGTATGTTATTCGTAAGTTTGGTTGGTGGGAAGGTGGCTGGAGCACCGATTTCATTAGCCGCTGTTTTAGCCGGGCGGGCTTCACGTTGACACCGTATGCTCACACCGGGCTTGACAATGGCATGATCGGATTTGCCTGCCGTCACGGTGCCGAAGCCACCGTTAAACCAAACCTCAAGGCTTGGGAATCGGTACTGGGAGAAATCAACACCACAAACTTCAGCCTGACAGAAAGACAAGCAGAAATCACAACACTGAAACAGACCCACGAGCAGTTAGTGAATCAGTATGAACTGGAAAGTGCGAAGCTTCATGGACACATTCAGGGGTTGCAGCACGCCATTGCGGACATGAGGTCATCCCGCTCCTGGCGTGTGACAGCCCCCCTGCGATATTTCTTTAACAGTTTGGGCGTGAGTCGTTCTTAACTGGTACTACCAGAACAGCGACAACGCA
Source organism: Fimbriiglobus sp. (assembly GCA_043785105.1). Classification (GTDB taxonomy): domain Bacteria; phylum Planctomycetota; class Planctomycetia; order Gemmatales; family Gemmataceae; genus Fimbriiglobus. The sequence goes on along the minus strand of JAYVXO010000092.1, from coordinate 16,554 downwards.
CTGGCCATCTTGCGGCTCGCTTTCGTTCCGGCCCGCCGCCAGATTGATTCCCGAGCGGGCTGCTCATCAAACTGAAAGTGTGACTTCAAGATCGACTGCACTTGTGCAGACGCCATCTGCCAGGTGTTGGGCTTATAGTATGCGAAGATAAACTCTTCCCGAGTGCGGCGGTAGTCTTCATCAAGCCCTAGCATGACGCTGCGAACAATCCCATCGACATCATCTTCTTCGACATAATCGGCAAACTCGCCACCGACTTCTGGTAGTGATGTCGCATTCGTCGTGATGCACATCTTGCCGTAGATGAAGCTTTCTTCGACGGGCAACCCCCACCCTTCAAACGTCGAAGGATAAAGCGTAAACAGGCAATTCTTGTACAGCCAGTCGAGTTCCCGGTCATCAACATGGGGCTTGAGGATGATTTTTTCTTTGATCAAGGGGTCGTTCCGAATCATTTGAACGATCACTTCCGAATTCCAACCCGGTTTACCGGCCATCACCAAATCGGGGGCCTTATCTGGCCCTAGTTTTTTCACAAGTTTTCGCCACGCTTGATACATACCGAAGTGGTTCTTCCGCCACTCGACAGTACCAACAGTCAACACGAATGGGCGGCGGTGCTGGGTTGGGGTCGCCGCTCTTTCAATCGCATTCAGCGGTTTAATGTCGGACCCCAGAGTGAAGACCTCGACCGACCCGACCGGCTTGAACTGATCTTTGGCGTACTGAAGTATTTCCTGCTTGGAATACTCCGAAATTGTCAAAATGACATCGGACTCGTTCAGTTGCATGTTCGTAGCAACCTTAAACGGCGCGCTCACGTCGGATTGGAACAAATGCGGTGCGTTGATCGGGATCAAGTCGTAGATCAGCGACACGTGTTTGAATTGCTGCTTTTGGTGCGCTCGCGCGAACGTATCCGACCCGTTTGGGACGACCCACATCCCACCGAACGACACCACAAGGTCACGCGGCCCTAAATCGGGAAGGCCGATAATGCTACCGTGACGGTAGGGCGGATAGTGTGGCAACGTCGGCGCCTGTAATGTCGCTTGTAATGCGGCATTTGGGTCAACCCAAAGGTTCCGAACGCCACTTTCCGCGGTTCGGAATTGGTGTCGAACTGCCCACGGGATGTACCAGAACCGCGAGTGACGGCGCTGCTTCGTTTGCGGCGGTGCAACGGGCGCTGGAAGAGGGTTGATCGGCGAATCATGCTCCTCAATGCAATTCGGGTGAACTTCCGCGAGACCGACATCAGGCACCACGACACACAGGCGGATGTTCATCCAAGACTCTGCGGATAGCGAGTCTAATAATTTCCGAATTGTCCGTGGGATGCCGGACATGAACCCCGGTGGGATGCACAGGATCGTCGAGACGTCAATCCAGACGGTATCAATCTCCGGTAATTGCCGGGGGCGGAATGGGAGAATGGCATTGCGACCGACGGCTTTACCAGACATATTTCACCTCGAATTAAATAGTCGGAGCGAAGATCAAGAATTTTCCATTGATCTTGAGACCACCGTGTATGACCACAGGATCTCAGGGCTACAAGTGAATCACACCCAAACCCAGTTGGGTGCGCACGAATTCATCTCTCGGATAACCTGTGAGAGTCCTTCTCAGATTGCTTGCCTGCCGTGGCGATTGAGGGATGATTGGGTGCGAGTCCGTGCTTGACGTCCCGCCCATCCTATTCAGTCAGCTAAAAATCGCCGACACTTCCTAAAGAGAGTCTACTCATCTTCCCGTAGTGCATCTGACGTTTCAAAGTCTTGAAAGTTGCCTCGGAGCACACCAATTTTAGAGGTAATGTGTGGTGGTGAATCCGCCCATTGCAACATCCCTGGTTCTCCTATTTCGCCAACCATGCCTAACCACTATCTAACTGATTAAATCGGCTAAATTAGCAAGTAAGTTGAGGCGTTTTTCACGCGCAGTCTCTCAGGGCTGCCCAAAGTCTTGTGACACTCGAACCACGTTTGCACGACTTATATTACCTAGGTTATCAAAGAGTGACAGGCTGGGCAAACAATCTCGTGGTGATGGACACGAAAAACCGCAAACCGAGTGCAGGGAATCGGATTGTTCTGATGGAAATTTGTGGAGAGAAGGGCAGCAACTGGCTGCCCTTCTCTCCGTTAACTCGGACTTCGCATCTTTTACTTCAGTCCTGCGAGGTACTCGATTAGGTCGAGGAACTCGGCTGGGGACATTGTCCCGGCTTGGCCTTCGGGCATACTGCTCTGCTTCAGCAGTGTTTTCTTGTCGATGTCGTCGGCCTTGATCGTCACCTTGGCCTTGCCATCGAAGATTACGGTTTCGGTCTTCGTTTCGGACACCATTAGCCCGACCACGACTTTGCCATCAATCGTGTCAATGCGTGTGGACAGGTACTTGGCTTCGACTTCAGCGTTCGGGTCGATGATCGACTCGATCAGCTTGAAGCGGTTCGACTTCGTGGCAACTTTATCGAGGTTGGGGCCGAAGTCTTGTCCTTCGCCGTTGCCGACCTTGTGGCACGCCACACAAAGTCGCTGGAAAACTTCACGCCCCTTGGATTCGTTGCCGTACATCGTCGTCATGGCGGTCATCGCTTTGTTCCGCTCTTCCTTCGATTTCTCTTCCTGACTCAGCAAGAGTTTCAACCAGGGTGCTGCCGCGCCCCCGGCTTTGTTGGTCTTGAGGATTTCATCCATGAGCTTACCGGCACCCGGATTCGTCGTGGCAATCTTGCCCGTCAGATACTCCTGGCGCCAGATCGGTTCGTTGGCGGCGAGGGCGGATTCGACGGTGTAGCGGGTCCAGTAATCGAGCGGCTTCTTCGCAATCTCCGCAACGGCGGCCATTGCATCGGGGGTCGGGTAGAAGCTGAGCGCCCGTGCGGCTTCGGTCTGCACGCGCGGGTGTTCGTCCGTCACCATTTTCTTGAAGCGGTCAACGGCCCCCGAAACCCGATCGCGTTCGTCCGCCAAGATGTGAACCGCCGCGGCACGCGCTTGGAACGCCTTGGCTGACAAAACCGCATCGACGAGCCTCGGATCGACCGCGTGGAAGCTTTGTTGAATCCAAAGGGCTTCGCACCGGAGGCGATCATAGTCCTTGTCGTTGGGATCGAGTTTATTCGCCCAAGTCGTTACTGCTGGTAACACTTCCATGACCGGGCGGGCACGGAGTTCGGTGCGGGCACGGTAGCGGGTCCGCCATTCGTACTCGCGGAACTGCTCCAGGATTTCAGCCACGGACTTGCCGTGTTGTGTGACGGGTTTGAGCGGTTGTTTATCGACACCCACGAGTTTATACATCCGCCCGAAGACGTGGTTCCGGTTCGGGTCGCGTTGCGAGTACTGCATGTGGCCGATGAGCGGATTGGCCCAGTCACCGAAATACAGCGAACCGTCAGGACCGATCATCGGGTCGGCGGGGCGGAAGTGTTTATCGGGCGAACGAACTAGGTCATCGTATGTACCATCTTTTGCCTTCACCCGTTCGCCACGGAAACCAGCACCGTCGTCGCGCATTTTGTACCGCGTGAGGCCGTTGAGTTTAATGACGCAGGCGTAGGTGAACTGTTTTTGCACATCATCCGGCAGCGCCCGGCTCACAAGCCACTCGTTGCCCAGGTTCGGGCGCACGCCGTCCGGCAGAATGAAGTCAATCCCTTTGCGGCCTTGGTATTGCTGTCCCGAGATTGGCACGTCCCACGTTTGGTTCGGCGTGGTGCCGTCACCAACGATCCCCTGACCCCACTCATCGAACACGTAGCACCACATGTTCGCCATACCGGGTAACCCGAACTGACGAACCTTCATCGAACGGGGATCGAGAACATAACACCCACCGGCTCCGGCGCTACGGTGCGGCCCCCAGGGGGTTTCCAGCGTCGTGCTAGTGGCGATCCCTTCCAACATGTGCAGCAAGCCGCCGTGGCTCCACTCGAACGCACCACAAGCGTGGTGTGTATCGTCGGTTGCCCAGCCGTCCATCAGGTACGTCACTTCGTCGGCTTTGTCGTCGCCATCCGTGTCTTTCAAGAACAGCATTCGGGGCTGATCGACGACCAACACCCCGCCGTTGTAGAACTCGAACCCGGTCGGGCACTGAAGCTTGTCGTAGAAGACCGTGCATTTATCGGCTTTACCGTCGCCGTCGGTGTCTTCGAGGATCACCAACTTGTCGGCTGGCTTTGGATCGCCCGGCAACCATTGGGGGTAACTCGGCATACACGCCACCCAAAGTCGCCCTTTGTTATCGAAGTTGATTTGCACGGGATTGGCGATCTCGGGGAACTTCGATTCATCCGCAAAGAGCTTCATTTCAAAGCCCGGCGGCACATGGGTGCCCTTAATCAGTTCAGCAGGCTTCTGGATGGTCGGCCCACCGACCGCGTTCTCGGAGTATTCCCGTCCCGGTTGGCCGAACCGCGTTGGCGGGACGTACAGTTCACCCGTTTTGGAATCATCCGGCTTCGCGGCGACTTGCTTTTCATTCGCCAAGTCCCAAACGTATTGATCGCGCACCCCGGCCATCTTCCGGAGCTTCACGTATTCGCGTGGAAACGTTTCCGTATCAAACGTCCGCCGCCCGCCGTAGACGTACCAGCCGTTCACCATTCGGTAGTCTTGTTGGTGAACCCAACTCTTGTCGATGACTGCGGCACGGAGCTTTTCAAAATCGGTCGTTCCGGCTTTCGGACCGTCGTAGGGTTTGCCAAAGAGTTGCCGGTCGAGCACTTCGGCGACGACTTTATCCCCGGCTTCGTTCAACTGGAAACCGCTGACGGTCAGCTTGCTGCCGCCCTTCTCGAACACGGGGAGAGTTGGGGTGAACACATCGACGAACGCCAGCTTCCGCTTCTCGGCAACCGCTTTCACGGCGGCGGTGTAGAGCTTCAAGTTGGCGTTTTCTTTCGCACCATTCGGCAGGAATATGTCGCCGGTGTTTTCAAACGCGAGCGGCGAGACGAGCACGAACCGGGCCGGACTTTTCACATCGTCGCGTGGGTACTTCGCGGTGAAGTCGTCGATGAACTTCTCGTACTGCTGCTTAAAGTTTTCGACGCCGGCCTCACCCTGAAACGATTCGTTCCAGCCGAAGAAACAGAGGAAAGTATCAGGATTGAAGGCGTACAGCGGATCGTCGATTTTCGTGTAATCCGCCGATCGCTGGCGGAGGCCGACTTCATCGCCGGGGAAGCCGAAGTTGCGAACGACGAGGCCCTTGTCCTTGTGCCGCAGGTGAAGCATCGTCTCGAAGTGGCCATAAAGGCTCATCCGCTCCGCGTTGGTGTTGCCGACAAATGCAATCCGTTCACCTTTGATGAATTCCAGCGGTAGTTTGCTCGCAGCCAACGTTTCTTTCTTCGGTCGCGTCTCCGGTTTGATGATCGGCTCAGTGGTCGTTGGCGGTTTCTTCTGCGCTTTTTTAGCCTGGGACAAGACCGAGCCGCCGGAGACAGCGACCAAGACCGCCGCCATCACTGCGATGGTCGTGACGCCAATTATGCGGGAAAGGGGAAATGACATCAAAAACCTCATCGAGAAACCGGGAGGGTGGGATCGCACAGTTGCGACTGGACCAAGCAGAGACAAGTATAACTGCAACCCCAGCGGAAAGTAAGGGGGTAGATGATCCTGATGGATTTCACCAGGCACGGAAACGAAAAAAGCTCGGAGCCACTTGGCCCGAGCTTCTTCATTGGCCTAGTGCGCACGATTCGTTACGAACTAACGCCAGCAAGCTGGGGTTGGGCAATCGCATCTTTCATCTCGGACTTGCTTCCCTTCTTGCGGAACACGATGTCGAGGTGGAACCACACGGTGCTGACGATCGTGAGTGCGAACAGCACGCCAAAGAGCATTTGTGGCATCCCCGTGGAGGCTTGCAACGGCACCACACCGAGCGGGATCAACACGCCGCCGAGTGCGCCGAGCATCCCCACGAGTCCGCCCACGGCACCGACATCTTTCGGGAAGTAATCGGGGATCAACTTGTAAACACTGGCCTTGCCGATGCCCATGCCGGCGCCGAGTAAAAACAAGAAGGCCGTGAACACCCAGACGTTCAGCCCGAGTGGCAACGACAACACCAATCCGGACGCGAGCATCGACCAGAAGACCGCAATCATGACGACTTTGGCGCCGATCTTGTCGGACAGGTAACCGCCCAAGGGTCGCAACAAACTGGCGGGGAACACGAAGCAAATCGCGGCGAAGAAGCCGATCCATTTGTTGAGGTACGCGAGGTCGGCTTTGGCCCCCGGTATTGCGGCAATTGCGGCCTCGTACTCGGCACCTTTCAGGTTCGTGATCGTCTTGAAGTTCGTAATCAGTTCGGGAGCCAAGTCGAAGCTAGTTGCGAGTTCCGCACCGTAGTTTTTGTAGTAGTACATCGGCAACAGGTTCGAGAACGCGACGTAAGCCCCGAACACGACGACGTAATGCAGGCAGTATTCCCACACCCGCAGTTGCGACAGCGGTTTCGTGGTTTCCCCGAAGCTGCGGCCCTTCGCCGGGCAACGGTCTTGCTTCGGGGCCAGGAACCAAACGGCCATCGCCGCGACGACCAACAACACCGCATACACCAGCGGAATAAACCGCCAGCCGCCCGGTAAGAATCCACCGAACAGCCCTGCCGCTGGTACTGCCGCGATGATGAACGGCCCCGTCAGTTTTGTAACTGATGCGCCAACGTTGCCCGCACCGAAGATGCCCAGGGCCAACCCCTGCCGGTTCTTCGGGAACCACGCGGCGTTCCATGCAATCCCGATCGAGAACGAGTTCCCCGCGATCCCGTACATCAGCGCACAGATGAGGAGTTGCGTGTAATTTTCCACCTGACTGACAAGTACGGTTGGGATGACCGTCAGTAGTAACAACGCGGTCAATACCCGCCGACCGCCAAACTTGTCCGTCCAAACCCCGAAGTTGAATCGGAGCAGGGAACCGGATAAGATCGCGGCGATCGTGAGGTTGTAGAGTTGGCCGTCGGTCAACCCGAGTTCGTTTTTAATCGGGATGCTGAGCATCCCGAGCATCAACCAAACCGCGAACATTAACGTGAAAGAGCCAGTGGAAAGCCACAGAATTCTGGCGCGCTGGCCATCAGTGGGTTCATCGGTCAACGGGGTGCTGACAGGCGACATTGGCAAGACCTCTTCAAACGAAATTGGGAATCAAACTCAGGTGAATTAGTGGTGAACACCATTCCGGACTGCGGGGGCGTGTTTCAGAATCAAGCTTGTGAGTAGCCCGCGACAGGAACCACAACCTGTGCCGGCTTTTGTGCAACTCGACAAATCCGGTAGGTTGCACGCACCACCGCGAATCGCTTCGACTAACGTGTCTTCGGAAACATGGTGACAGTTGCAGACTTCGAGATCATCGGACGTTGCGACACCGCCGCCGGGGGACGCAAGCACATCAAGTCGGTTTGGGGGCAACTGCTCCCCACGGTCGAAGAGTTGAATCAAAACGGGTGCCGCTTCCGCCGAGCCGACCAACATCGCCCCGGCGAGCTTGCCATCGCGGACGATCAGTTTGCGGTAGATCCCTTTGCGGTCTTCGATGACTTGGATCACTTCATCGGTGTCGCGTTCCGCATCCGTGATGCCCATGCTGGCCACTTCGACACCGACTACTTTCAATCGGGCGTATACCTTGGAACCCAGATACCGCGAGCGGGGGTTGGAACCCGTTAGCACGTCCGCGAGGACTTCGCATTGCTCCCAGATCGGTTCAACCAAGCCGTACACCTTGCCGTCGTGTTCCGCACATTCGCCGACCGCGTACACACCCGGCACCGCTGTGGACATGCGGTCGTTGACCAAAATCGCGCGTTTCACCGGGATATTGGCAGCCTTGGCGACTTCGGTTCGGGGAACGATGCCACAGGAAATCACCACGAGGTCTGCCGGGATTAGCTCGCCGGATTGCAACTTGACGCCTTCGGCGTGAGCATCGCCCAAGACTTCGCTAGTGATAACCCCGGTCCGGACGTAGATGCCCATTTTCTCGATCGCCCGGCGTAACATTTCGCCGCCGAGTTTGTCGAGTTGGGCGTTCATTAAGGTGTCGGTGTTGTGCAAGACCGTGACGTGAAGTCCGAGGTCGCACAGGGATTTCGCGGCTTCGAGACCGAGCAACCCGCCGCCGATCACGACTGCCGTGGCAGCGGGGCGGGCGTACTTGCGGATCGACGTGCAATCTTCCACGGTGCGGAACACGAACACGCCCGGCTTCACTTTGCCGTCGGCGGAGCGGATACCTTCCAGGCGTGGGACGAACGGCGCGGACCCGGTGGCGAACACGACCCCGTCGTAGTTGTGCGTTTCGCCGTCGCTGGTCAGCAGAGTTCGGGCGATCGTGTCCACGGCGTCCACCCGCACGCCGGCGTGGAACGTCACGTCGTTTTTGGCGTACCAGTCTTGCGGCTTCAACGTGATCTCGGACGTGTCACTTCCTGTGAGTACGCGACCCAGCAGAATGCGGTTGTAGCAGCCGTGCGGTTCTTCGCCGTAGACGGTGATGTCGTAGGTCAGTCCGGCATTACGACGACTCAACTCGTCCAGGAGCCGTCCGGTGGCCATGCCGTTGCCGATGATGGCGAGTCGTTTTTTCATACGTCACTCCGAACCGCGATGATCCGCACGGCGGCAAATTTGAACTCCGGCATCCGACTGGTGGGGTCGAGTGCCGCGTTCGTCAGTTTGTTGGCGGCCTGCTTGCCACCCCAATGAAACGGGGCGAACAGCACGTCCGGTCGAATATCAGCACTGAGTTCGGCGATGAACTCCGCCTTGCCACGCCGACTTTCGACCACCACGATCGACCCGGAGTTGATGTTGAAGCGTCGGGCCAATCGAGGGTGAATCTGCAACTTCGCGGACGGCTTGGCCGCTGTTAGCCGCGAGACGAGTCGGGTTTGCGCGCCGGAGTTGTAATGCTCGCGGTACCGCCCGGTCGTGAAGTAAATCGGGTAGTCCGCGTCCGGCGTTTCGCCCGCAGGGCGGTGCGTCACGGCGAGGAATTTGGCCTTGCCATCGGCGTGGTAGAACCGTTCAGCGAACAGCCGTTTGGTGCCGGGGTGATCTTCGCTGGGGCAGGGCCAGAAGACACCGTTCTCGGCGTCGATTCTCTCGTAGGTGATGCCGCTGTAATCCGCGAGGCCGCCCGCCGTGGCCCGACGGAATTCTTCAAACACGTCCCGGCTGCTGTGGAACTGGAACTTGTCGCCCACGCCCATTCGGGTGGCCAACTCCCGCAGAATATCAATGTCGCTACGCACCCCGCGCGGTGCCTTGGCCGCGACACGCCGACGGATGACACGGCCTTCGAGGTTGGTCATCGTGCCGTCTTCTTCCGCCCACTGGTAAACCGGCAGCACGACATTCGCGTGGGCCGTGGTCTCGTTCTCGAAGGCGTCGAACACGGCGAGAAAATCGAGCGACCGCAACCGCGTTTCAATTCGGTCCATGTCGGGGGAGGCGACGACGATGTTCGACCCCATCACCAGCAACGAGCGAATGCCTTTGGGTCCGATCGAGTCCAGAAGCTCAAAGGCACTGCGGCCTTTTCGCGGTAGTGACTTCGGATCAACGCCCCAGACTTTGGCAACCGCTTCACGGTGGGCGTCTACTTCGATCAACCGATAGCCCGGAAGTTGGTCGGCTTTCTGGCCGTGTTCGCGGCCTCCTTGACCGTTGCCTTGCCCCGTCAACGTTCCAAAGCCGGAGTGGGGCTTGCCGACCTTGCCCAACGCGAGTGCAAGGTTGATTAAGGAATTGACCGTGTCCGCGCCCTTGGAGTGCTGCTCCGCCCCGCGTCCGGATAGGATCATGGCCGACTTCGCGGTCGCCAGCCATCGGGTCGCGGTGCGAAGTTGAGCTTCCGGGATGCCGGTCAAGCGTTCGACGTAGGCGGGGTGATATTGCAACGCAATTTGCCGAAGGGCTTCAAATCCGTTCGTCCGATCTGTGATGAACGCTGTGTCGATTAAGCCCTCTTCGATCGCTACCGCCAACATTCCGTTGGACAAAGCCAGATCGGTGCCGGGTGTGAGTTGCAAGAACAGGTCGGCACTCCGGGCCGTGGCCGTGCGCCGGGGGTCGGACACGATGAGCCGACCGCCGTTTTGTTTTTGGCGATCGAACCATTGCATGATTGGCGGCAAGGTATCAGCGGCGTTGGAGCCGGACAAGAACACCACTTCGGCGTGTTCGATGTCTTCGACGGGGAAGGGCATTCCCCGGTCGATGCCGAACGCTCGGTTTTGTCCTGCCGCCGCACTCGACATGCAATAGCGACCGTTGTAGTCGATTTGGGCTGTATTCAGAGCGATACGAGCGAACTTGCCAAGCAGATAAGCTTTCTCGTTGGTCAACGCCCCGGAGCCGAATACACCATTGGCGTCCGCCCCGAACTCGTTACGAATCTTGGTGAGCTTTTCCGCGATTAAATCGAGGGCGTACTCCCAACTCGCGGTTTGGAACGGTTGGCTCGGCTTGTCCCGAACGAGTGGCGTGGTGACCCGTTGGGGGTGACGCAACAGCGTGTGGCACGTCCAGCCTTTAATGCAAAGCTGGCCGTTGTTCACCGGGAAGTGCGGGTCGCCCATCACTCGCTCCGGTTGGCCATCCCCCTCGCCGAGCAGAATGCCGCACTGGTACGCACAGTACGGACAATGGGTCCGCAGTGCGTACTCAGTTTGGTGGGCCAGCGTCAGTGGTAAGGCAAGCGTGGGCACAGTTACTTTTCACCTGTCATGGTGATAACCACAGCGCCGTTCTCAACGTCAATCGGGTAGGTTTTGATCGCACACACGCCCGGTTGGTCGCATTCGCCAGTCGTCGAATCGAACTTGAACGTGTGGTATGGGCAAACCACTTGATCGCCGGCCAACATGCCGTCGGCGAAGTGGCCGCCCTTGTGCGGACAGATGGCATCGACCGCGAACACGTGCCCCGCCCGTGTCCGGAACACCGCGATCGGTTGGTCGCCAACTTGAAATTCTCGCCCAAGACCTTCGGGCAAGTCGTCGAGCACACAAAGTTGAACCCGAGTCAATGTGGTGGTCATGGATTTCCTTATGTGGAGTGGATAGTGGTCAGTGGTCAGTGGATAGCCAGAAAACTTGTCTGACTATCCACTGACCACTGACCACTATCCACTTTCAAGAACTCACCATTGGCAACGCCACGGTGCGGGTGTCTTCAAACTGTCCGGGGTAGGCGGGGTTGTCGCGTTCGAGCCACGGATCGACGTAGGCGTCGATCGTCTTCTGCGCCTCCACGTCGAGTTGGGCGCAGATGCCGAGCGAGTCATCGACCAGGATTTCGCGGAGTTTTTCGATGCCGATGCGGGGGACGAAGTCGTAGGTGCGTTCGATCCACTTGGCGTTGTCGCGGTAGTAGACCAGGAAGCGGGCGATGACTTGCAGCGCTTCATCGCGGGTTTTGACGCGACAGAGAATGTCCGTTTTGCGAACGCTGGCACCGGCAGCCCCGCCTGCGGAGATTTCCCACTCGCCGCCTTCGGTGGCGATGATGCCGACATCCTTGACCGTCGATTCCGAGCAGTTGCGTGGGCAACCGCTGACGGCCATCTTGACCTTCGCCGGGAACTCCCAGCCCTGGAACATCTTCTCGATGGCGATGCCAAGCCCGGTGGAATCGTTCGTCCCGTAGCGGCAGAACTCGGTGCCAACACAAGTCTTGCAGGTGCGGAACGCCTTGGTATACGCATGGCCGGAGGGCATTCCGAGATCGCGCCACACGAGCGGCAGGTTCTCCTTCGTGATGCCGAGTAAGTCGATCCGTTGGCCGCCGGTGAACTTCACCATGCGCACGTCGTACTTCTTGGCAACTTGGCCAATTTTAATGAGGTCGTCCGCCGACGTAACCCCCCCGTAGATGCGCGGGATCACGGAAAACGTGCCGTCGTTCTGGATGTTGGCATGGACGCGGTCGTTGATATAGCGAGCATCCCGTTCGTCGATGTATTCTTTGCCCCAAATGGATTTCAGCATCGACGCCAAGCCGTTCTTAGTCTTTTCGTCCTGGGACGTGCTGAGTTCGGCAAGCACGGCGGAGACACTTCGCAGACCTCGTTTTTTCGCTTCCATCACAAGTGTCGGCTTGTCCATCGGCACGCCGGGGACGTACCACGATTCCGACGGATCAGCTTTCACGGCGCCGGCCACGGCTTCGATCAATCCCTTCACCATCTTCTTGCACGACCCGCAACCCGTACCAGCGCGGGTGGCTTTGCCGACGGACTGCACTGTGGTCTTGCCGGCTTTGATGGCTTCGACGATCTTACCTTTGCAGACGCCGTTGCAATCGCAAATCTGCCGATCGTCCGGCATGTCCGCGAGGCTAAATTCCGCGCCCACGGTCGTTGCCGGGGCGCCGAAGAACAGTTCCAACCGGCGTGCCGGTGCAGGTGCTTCGGTCATGAATAATCGCACGAGTTCATCGGCAGGTCCGAGGTCGCCGAGCAAACAACTCGCCGACACTTTGCCGTCGCGGATGATCGCCTTCCAATACACTTGCCGCGACGGTTCGCTGAATTGCACGACTTCGTCCGTCGGCTTCAAATCGCTGATGCGGCCCATGCTGGCGAGTTCGACGCCCATCACTTTCAGCTTAGTTGCTAGCTTCGATCCCAGATATGTGGCGTCCGGATTCTTGCCCGTCAACCGCTCCGCGAGTGTTTTGGTTTGCTCCCAGATCGGGGCCACGAGACCGTACACCATGCCGCGGTGTTGGGCACATTCGCCGACGCTGAAGATACTGGGGTCGTTGGTTTGCAACAGGTCATCGACGAGAATGGCCCGGTCGCAGGCGATGCCGAATTCTTGGGCGAGTTCCTTGTTCGGGCGGATCCCCGCCGACACGACGACCATGTCCGTTTCAATCTCCGTACCGTCCGCGAACCGCACCGCTTTGACGTCGCGGTCCCCGACGAACTCTTTCGTGCTGGCACTGGTCTTCACCTTGATGCCGAGCTTTTCGATCGTCTGCTGAAGAACTTTGCCGCCCGCTTCGTCCAGTTGCACGCCCATCAACCACGGTCCCATCTCGATGACCGTGACCTCGACGTTGTGCGTCATCAACCCCTTCGCGGCTTCGAGTCCCAGAAGGCCGCCACCGATCACCACGGCCTTGGATTTCCCCTTGGCATAGGAGGCGATGTTGCGGCAATCTTCGATCGTCCGGAACAGAAACACGCCGTGCAACGTCGTGCCCTGAATCGGCGGGACGAACGGCCTCGAGCCGGTCGCAAAGACGAGGATGTCGTAGCTTTCATCCACACCGTCTGCCGAGACGATTTTGTTGTCCCGGTCGATCTTGGTCACCCGCTTGCCGGCGTGCAACGTGACGTTGTTTTCGGTGTACCAGTCGAGCGGATTGAGGAAGATTTCCTTGGCGTCCTGCGACCCGTTCAGCACGTTCGACAGCAAAATGCGGTTGTAGTTGCCGTAAGGTTCATCCCCGAACATCACGATGTCAAACCCGTGGTCCGGGTCTGCTGCGATGATGTCTTCGGCCAGTCGTGCGCCGGCCATTCCGTTGCCGATAATGACCAGTTTTCGCCGTGTGATCGGGGTGTCCGGAATCGTGTTCAATTGGATCATCGGGAGTCACCTACACAGGGAGAGGAGGCTGAATCGACTGCGGGTATTTGGGCGGACGCTAGTCCAAGAAGCTGTTCGCGGTAACGCACCGGCTCGCCGACAATGAACAACGCCGGGCCAACAATCTCGGCATTCGTCATTCGGAGCACGATGTCTGCGAGCGTGCCGTCCAGAATGCGTTCACGCGGCGTTGTTGCGGCTTCAATAATCGCCGCCGGGGTTGTTGGTGACAGCCCGTTGTCAGTCAGCCGGGCGATGATTTTGTCCACGTGCCGAACGGCCATGTAGAACACGACTGTTGTCAGCCGTGACAGTGCGTCCCAATCTAGTGTGCAATCGGGTGAATCCGGGTCGAAATGCCCGGTCACGAAAGCGACGGACTGACCCGCTTCACGGTGAGTGAGTGGGATTTTTGCGGAGGCACACGCCCCCAATGCGGACGTGACACCGGGTACAATTTCATACGGGATGCCGGCACTCGCCAAGACTTCGGCTTCTTCACCGCCACGACCAAAGATGAACGGATCCCCGCCCTTGAGCCGACAGACCATGTGACCGGCATGAGCATATTGAACAAGCAGTTCGTTGATGTGTTCTTGCTTGGTCGAACCGACGCAATAGCCGCGTTTGCCAACTGCCACGAGTACCGCAGTCGGGGACGCCTCATCCAATAGTTCCGGGGCAATCAACGCATCATAGAGGACAACAGTTGCCGTTTGCAAAATTCGCAAGCCACGAACGGTAATCAGATCAGTAGCACCCGGTCCGGCTCCGACCAAATAGACTTTGCCGGTGCGGGTGTGAAATAAATCGCATGGTTCCATAGCAAACAGGCAACCCTTTCAGATCTCGACTGATGCGTAGGTGTTCCAACCGGCAGCCCGGAACGGCTTGCATCAGTCAAGAGTGGAGAGAATGTGGGTATCCGGTAATTGAAGAACGGATAAGGCAAAGCGTGCGCCATGCTCTGCAATACCTCGATTCGCTCATCGAGAATCAACCAACCTTTCCGCACGAATCGGGAAGATTTACCAAAGAAACATGTGAAATCTCGGTGTGTGTGCTCAGGGAAATATTTTGTAGCCAGAACGCTGACTGCGTCTATTTGTGGCAAACCGTGCTAGCAAGCTTTGCGACAACTTGTTTCGTTCAGGGCAGTCGTTGCCACAGACTTAATCACACTGCCTCATTCCGGGCACGATTGCGAACAGTGACGGGAAGCACCTCACTTCGCTTGGTCGAAAACCGGCTGTTTCTGCCCGAGTCGCACCATTCCGTACCACGACAGTAGATGTGTCCGCACCGTTCGAGTTCACATACAACGAGATGAAATTCGTCTCCCCGACTATCCCACTTCAGGTTTGCATTATGAAGGCGATCCAACTGCAAGCGCCGGAACGCTTCGCCATCGTTGATGTGGATGAGCCACTTTCACCGGGTCTTGGTGAAGTGCTGGTCCGGGTGCATCGCGTGGGAGTGTGTGGCACGGACATCAGCGGTTACCTCGGCAAGATGCCGTTCTTCACGTATCCCCGGATCCCCGGCCACGAACTCGGCGTCGAAGTGTTGGCAGTGGGGTCCGACGTGACGAACGTCAAGGTCGGCGACCGTTGCAGCGTGGAGCCGTACATCAACTGCACGACGTGCTATGCCTGTCGCAAGGGCAGCGGCAACTGCTGTGTGAATCTGAAGGTACTCGGGGTCATGACCGATGGCGGGTTGCGCGATCGGTTTATCGTGCCTGCTCGCAAGCTTCACGTGGCCCGCGCGCTGACCTATGACCAACTGGCGCTGGTTGAAACTCTGGCCATCGGCTGTCACGCGGTGAACCGCAGCGGGTTGAAGGCGGATGAAACCTGCCTGATTATCGGGGCCGGACCGATCGGGTTAGCGACGCTCGAATTCGTCAAACTGACCGGCGCCAAGACCATCATGCTCGACACGAACACGGAGCGATTGACGTTTTGCCGCACTGTCATGGGTGTGTCACAAACGCTTCAACCCTCCGAAACGACGGCCAACGACTTCCGCGACCTAAACAACGGCGACCTGCCTGATGTGGTGATCGACGCGACTGGCAGCAATGTCTCGATGTCGAACGCCCTTGGGTACATCGCCCCAACCGGGCGACTTGTCTACGTTGGCATCACGACGAAAGAAGTGACCTTCACGCACCCCATTTTGCACCGCCCAGAAGGCACGATCCTGGCCAGCCGCAACGCGATGCCAGCCGACTTTACGCGGATCATTCAGTTGATTGAAAGCGGTCAAATCAAAACTGATCCGTGGATCACGCACCGCACTACGTTCGACGAACTGATCGAGGTATTCCCGTCGTACACCCGCCCCGAAACCGGCGTCATCAAAGCCATTATTTCAGTGAATTAAGACAGATTGTTAACCACGGAAAACACGGAATGAACGGAAAGTAGGAAAGCAGAATCAAGTCGTTTTCTTCGAGTACAAAGTATACCTTGCTTTTGATTTCTTCCGTGTTTTTCCGTGTCTTCCGTGGTGAAAGGTTTTCATTCATGATCCGTTCGGCAGTCACGATTTCGTTGGTTCCGGAAGCGGCAGGCGGGCCGTTCGTCTTCTGGCACGACCTCCCGGCGGCGTGTGCGGCGGCGCAGAAGCTGGGCTTCGATGCGATCGAGATTTTCGCCCCGTCGCCGGACTACTTCACGCGGACCCCGATTGCGCGAATTCTCGGCGACCACAACTTGAGACTCGCGGCAGTCGGCACCGGAGCGGGTTGGGTGAAGCACAAGCTCACGCTGACCTCGCCAGACGCGGCGATTCGCCGAGATGCACGTGATTTCGTCACGGCGATGATCGACGTGGCGGCGGCGTACTCCGCACCGGCCATCATCGGCTCCATGCAGGGTCGGGCGATCGACGGCGTCGTTCGCCCGA
>JAYVXO010000091.1:0-18691 GCA_043785105.1 Fimbriiglobus sp. | reverse complement strand
CGAGGCCCGACATTGCGACTCCGTCGGGCCTCGAAACTCGACCACGACCTACAAAACGTGAACTCGTGATTAGTGTCCCGAATCATCCCGCGGTGGGGCGCCGCCGGCGCTGCGGATGTCGTTCTTCTCTGGCTTTTGCTTGCCGGGTTTCTTTCCGGGCCGACCGGCCCGTTTGCTATTGCAACCCTCTCACTGCGACGGCAGGGGAAGGCCCTGCAACTCCCCGAGGTCCATGCGGGCTAACCGGATCGCGGCTTCGAGGTCTTCCTTGTGCTTCGTGATTGCGACCGTGTCGCCGCGCTTCTCGGCTTGTTCGGCGAGCAGTTTGTAGTTCTGGCGGGCGGCTTCGATTTCCGGTTCCCACACGTCCTGACTCATGCCTTCTAACCGCATCAACCACGTCATGTAGTATTGGCTATTGGCCATCGCGGACCGCGCTTCGGCGAGGAGCTTGAGATCTGCGGTCGGGTCCGCAGACAGCTCATCGACGAGGCTTTTCAGTTCGCCGCTCGCTTCGGGCAACTTCTTTGCCAGCATTTGCGCTTTGGCCTTTTCCAACCGCAACCTGCGGGCTTCGTCGATGCGGTCGGGTGGCAACGCAGCCAGCGCGGCGTCATACTTTTCGACCGCAGTTTGATAATCCGCTTCGGTAGCCGCTGCTTCTGCCGCCCGAATCTGCACGGAGGCGTTGTCCAGTTTCTTGTAATCTTGGCCTGGCCCGAGGTGCCAGACCCCAACGCCGACGGCGGCCAGTACCCAGGCGGTCAGGAGAAAAATGCGAAGAGCCAAACGGCACCTCCTACAGGTAAAGGTTCAACACGATTAACACTAACGTCGCGCCACCGCCGGAGCCACACCAAACCGGCGGGCAGTTTCTGCTTTTGTAGGTCGAGTCGAGTCTTCGAGGCTCGACAGTGCGGAAATCGAAATCACTCACACCTGTGAAGTCGTTGCGCGTTCTGTCGGGCCTCGTCGCAAAGCCTCCTCGACCACGACCTACAAAACGCCAACTTTGTGAGCCACACCAAACCGGCGGGCGGTTTCGCGGGGATGGCGACCCGGTGTCCACAGTGTGCCCATCAGGTTCAACACGAATGGCAACAGGGCGATGACCGCCGTGCCAACGCCGACACACACCAGAGCGATTTCGCGGGCTTTGAACTTGCTCTCTTCGGGCGGCGAGGCGCGTTCGTCGATGCGGGAAACGAGATCGGTGCTCAGGTGCTTTTCGTTGCCGTCGTGGTACGTCCCACTGAGCCGGGTGGCGACTTGGCGCAGTGTCGAAACGTCTTGGCGCGACGAGTGCCCGGCGATGTTCTTGCCGACCGTGGGACTGCCGACGCCGATGATCGCCACGTTGTTCCCAATGGACACAGGCATCTTCGGCATCCCGGTCGCGGGGACGGTGTCGCCGTCCGTAATGAGCATCAGAATCGCCGAACCGGGGTTCCACGGCTTCGCTAGTTCGGCGGCTTGTTCGAGACCCGCGAAGATGTTCGTTTCCCCCGCTTTGAAGGCGTGGCGCATCGGCAGTTCGGTCAGGATGTTGCGGATCACTTCGCGGTCGGCGGTATCCTTAACGACCGGCTTCGCGTCGGTCCACACGGCAATCACCGTCGTCTTGTACTTCTCCGCCGAGACCCGTTCAAAGAACGAGTGAATCAAATCGGCGGCCCGTTCGGCCCGCTTCTGTTTGCCACTCGGCCCGGCGTCTTCGAGTTGCATACTCGGCGACACGTCCAGCACCATAACAAGGTGCCGGTATTCCGATTCACGGATGAACCCGGCCCGGTGAGCTTTGGGCGGAAGGAAGAACAGCGCCGTCAACCCGTAGGCCACGGCGGTGAAGGCGAGCATTCGCAACACGGCCACGACTGCGGCCACGGACAACAGCGTGCCAGCCCGATTGCCGAACGCCAACGGCGCCGCCCGCGTCACCCGGCGGTAGTGCAAAACCTCCGCGCCCGTGACCAGCACGAACGCCGTCGTCGCCGCTAGCAAGCCGTATTGAATGGCGTCGTCTTCTACCACGGCGTGTACCTCAATCCGAAGTGCGCCAGCGTGCTGAGGGCGATCAGGATCAAGCCCGCCAGCGTGTACGGTCGGTAGTGATCGACGGTCTCGACGAACGTCGGCATGAACTTCACCTGCTTCATCGAGTCGATCTTTTTGAACACGATGCCGAGGGCGTCCGGCTCATCGGCCCGGAACGCTTCGCCGCCGGTTTCGCGGCAGATCGTCATCATTTCCGCTTGCGGGTCGAAGTTCGCGGCGATCACGCAGAAGACCGTGATGTTCGCGTCTTTCAACTCCTTGGCCAGTTCATTTTCGGCGTTGTGCAAGTCGTAGCTTTCGCCGTCGGTCACCATCAAGATCATCCGGTCGCCGTCGTCACGGCTGAGCAGTTCTTTCTTGCAGCCCCGCAGCGCTTTGGCGATCGCGGTGCCGCCGAACGCGGGCGGCGCCATGTCGGGCTTCATGAACGGGAACGAACACCGAATCGCCGACGGGTCGGAGGTTAGCGGTACCCAGTGGACGAAGGCATCCCCGAAAAAGGTCAGTCCGAAGGCGTCGCCTTTGCGATAATCCAAGAACTTGTCAATCGCCTTGGTCGCGCCGTCGTAGCGGTTGCCGTCGCCGTAGGAAGCCATCATGCTTCCGGAAACGTCGAGGCAAATCTGGATGTTGGTGAGCGCCCGCTTCTGCTGCGGCGGCCCGTTTCGCTGCGGCCCGGCTAGCAAGACAATGCCGATCGCCAGGATCAATGGCGGCAAACATTCCGCAAGGGTGATGACCGTCCACCACGTCCAACCGCTACCCACTTTCGCACCGTCGAGTGGCAACACCACCCGCCGCGACGGCATCGCCCAGCGGTTGGCCCACACCCAGGTGAACAGAATCGCCGGGACGATTAAGCCGAACAAAATCAGCGGCGTGGCGAACGACGGGAACAACAGGTCGATGAGTTCGGTCACTTCGATTCCCCCAGTTCCACGGCGTCCGGCGCGAGATCTCGGTACGGCTTCAGCAAGTCCGCGACGTTAACGGCTTCGCGTGGCCCCGGCTTGTGTAGCCACGATTCCAGTTGCACCAAAAGCGGCCCGGCGTCGGTGTGGTTGCGCAGCGTTTGAATGGCAACCGCCGGTTCGGTGTGGTCGAGTTTGAGGCGGTTCCGCCAATAGGTAAACAGCCCGCGTTCGAGCTTCGCCAACTCCGCTTCGGAGAGCTTGCCCGCAATCGCGCCTTCGACCAACGGCGTGAGCCGATCCGCCAGTGACAACGGCTTGTCAGTTGCATGTGCGGCCTTGCGGATCCGTGGGAAAAAGAACGACAACACGATCGCCAGCAGCCCGACCACCCACGCCACGCCACCGACCCACAACAGCAGCCGATAGCCCCCGACCCGTGGCCCCGCTTCAATGGTGAGCGGGTTCGGTTCCACTTGTCCGGGCGGGCGGACCGGGATCACTGTCACGGGAATGCTGGGTAAGTTCGTCGCCGGTTTGCCGTCTTTGTGCTGAAGGAAATTACGCAAGTCGTAGCTGCCCGGTTCAAGGCCGTACCACTCGAAGTCGTACCGAAAGTCAGTGCCGTGCGGGAACACATTCACCACCCGCAACACCAACGGCGCCTTGCTGCTGTCAATCGGCTTCACTTCCAACTCCGGCCCCGGCAGCACCAGTTGCGCAATCTTCACCGGCATCCCGACAGTGGCTTCTTGGGCGCTAGCCGTGCCTAGCGACAACGCAAATGCGACACCCATGCCGAGGAACAAAATACAAACCTGCCGGAGGACCATCAATAAACTCCTGCCTAAAACAGCAATGCACACTCTCAATGAGGGAGCCAGATTCTTCTCTCCCCCCGTCTGCGGGGGATTAAGGGGGGTCGAGACTGCCACCCGATTCGGGAGTTCACCTAACTCGGGTGGCAGTCTCGACCCCACCCCGGCCCTCCCCGCACGTGGGGAGGGAGCCAGAGCCATCACCGCGTTCCTCGGGCGATACCGGTGCGACCTTTTAGGAAGTTTCGCAAGTTGGCGGCGAAGGGTTGGTCGGTGCGGATGAGCAGGTGATCGACGCCGGCGCGCTTGAGTTCGCGGGCGGTGTCGTCTGTGTTCACCCACTGGCGGTTGGCGCGGGTGACGAATACCCGCCCCGTCTCCGCTTCGCCAGCTTTTAAGAACCCGCCCCCACGCACGCCGTTCTCGGCGGGGTCTTGCAGTTGCAGCACCATGCAGTCGTGCTGTTGGGCCAGTAACTTGAGCGCGGGCACCGCACCGTCATCGTGCAAATCGCTGATGACCATAATCAAGCACCGGCTTGTGAGTGTGGGGGCTAGCTCCGCAATTCGGCGGGCCAGTGTGGTCGGTTCGTCGTAGCGAAACGTCCGGAGCCGATGGAGCCATTGCAGAATTTGCCCGCGCGATAAACTTGGCTTCATCCGAAAATCGCGGCCACCCACCCCCAACACGCCCACCGGACTGACGCGGTCCAAACACGCGAACGCCAACCCGCCCGTGATGTGAACTGCCGTGCCGTACTTGCTGCGTTTGCCCGAGGAAACAGTCATGGAAGCCGACGTGTCCAGCAGCATGTAGCACGGCAAACACTTCGGCGCTTCGTACTCTTTCACGAACACTTTCCCGGTCCGCGCGGTGATCTTCCAATCAATCGACCGGATCGAATCGCCCCACTGGTACAGCCGCGACTGGGCGTACTCGATCCCGGACCCCAGGAACGGCGACTTGTCCGTGCCGTAGGCCAGCGTGTCCGCCAGCTTCTTGATCGCAATCAAGAACTGCCGCGAGTTCAAGTGGTCCGCCGTTTCGAGATAGCCTTGCATCCTGTTGAAACCCCGTGTGTCGGAAGTGCCAGAGTGTGAGTGTGGAGAGTGGAGAGTAAAAACGATCCTCTCTGACACTCTCTACTCTCCACGCTCACACTCTCTACCCTCGAACTCTCTACCCTCCACTCTCACACTCTCAACGCACTAGCCTTCTTCCCCGCGCCGCGGGCCAAGTCGTGCAAGAGTTCTTGCAGAATGTCATCGCTACGTTTGCCGTCGGCGAGGGCTTCGTAGTTGAGGCGGATGCGGTGGAGAATCACGTCGGGGGCGAGGGCGTAGAGGTCGTCCGGGGTGACGTACCGGCGACCGTGCAGCAGTGCCCGCGCCCGGCCTGCTTTAATCAGTGAGATTCCAGCCCGCGGGCTGGCACCGAGTTCGATGTCCGGGTGGCTCCGGGTCCGCCCGACGAGATCGACGACGTGTTCGATGAAGGTCTCGCTCACGTGAACTTCTGCCACGGCTTGCATCGCGGCGACGAGTTGGTTGATGTCCCCGGCAGGTTGGTCGTCGAGAACGTCGAACTCCGTGCGGGCGGTCGCGCCTTTCTCTTCCTTCTTCACGCCCAGCGCGAGGTTGCGTTTCAACACTTCGCGTTCCTCGTCCGGCGTCGGGTACTTCAAGCGGTGCCGTAACATGAAGCGATCGAGTTGGGCTTCGGGCAGTTCAAACGTTCCCGCTTGTTCCACGGGGTTTTGTGTGGCAATCACCAAAAACGGCGTCGGCAGTTTGAACGACTCCTTGCCGATCGTGACCTTTCGTTCCTGCATCGCTTCGAGAAGTGCCGATTGCACTTTGGGGGCGGCCCGGTTAATTTCGTCCGCCAGCAACAAGTTCGTGAAAATCGGCCCTTTGTTGATGCGGAATTCGTTGACACGCTGGTCGAGAATTTCCGACCCGAGAATGTCCGACGGCAACAAGTCGATGGTGAACTGAATGCGGGCGAACTGCAAGTCGATCGACTTAGCCAAGCACGCCACCAGCAACGTCTTGGCCAGCCCTGGCACACCCTCCAGCAACAAGTGGCCCGAGGTGAGTAACGCGATCAGCGCCCGTTCGACGACGATGTCTTGCCCGACCACCACGGTGCCAATTTTGACCCGGACGGCGTTCAAAAACTTCATGATCGAGTCCGCCGCCGCCGCGCCGTTCGATGAGGGGGAATGGTCCACGGAACTCATGGGTAATAGACTCCAGGTGCGATTCCGAAACGAGAAGCCCGCTAAAGGAGACGACAATCGGGGAGAGGGATTTCACGCCAACGAAAACAAGCATAGCCAGAATCGCACCACGAAGCGAATAGAATTAGCAAAGAGTTTCTGCGAACACGACTTCGCGCGATCAATCCCCCGAAAGCCCAGGGCAAGAGGCGAAGCCTCGCCGCCCTCGGTTCTTCGCGCAGCCAGTTTCAGATTGGTTCATACGGCAAGTTGAGATAAGCTTGATTTCAGCCCTGTGGTTCGCCCCTACTCAAGGATTTCCGCCATGAAGGTTGTTGCGTTGCGTCTCGCGGTCTTCGCTGTACTCGTCAGCGGTCTAACATTACCTAGTCGTGCCGCCGATCCGGCATCAGCGCCGGTGCCTGGCGAAGTGAAAGCCGTCGTGGACAAAGCTTACGACGCGATCAAACTCAAGCAGAACGAGGACGGCAGCTTTGCCCCGAAACTGGGCGGTCCTGGTATCACGGCGTTGACCGTCGCGGCACTGATTCGCAATGGGCGTGGCGCCGACGATCCGGTCGTGGCGAAGGCGCTGAAGTACCTGGAAACCAGCATCAAAGCCGATGGCGGCGTTTACGATAAGGGGTTGGCAAACTACACCACTTGCTTGGCAATCATGACCTTCAAGGAAGCGAACGCGGGCGGCAAGTACACCAAGGTCATTGAGAACGCTACGAAGTATGTGAAGACGTTGCAGTACGGCGACTTGGACGCGAAGGACGTGAAGTTTGGCGGCACGGGTTACGATGGCAAGAGCCGCCCGGACCTGTCGAACACGCAGTTTTTCGTCGAAGCGCTCCTCGCCGCAGGGACTTCGCAGGATGATCCGGCGGTGAAGAAAGCCATCACGTTCATCAGCCGTAGCCAAAACCTGCCGGGTGAATTCAACGACCAAGCTTACGCCACGAAAGTGACCGACGACGACAAGGGCGGCTTTGTGTACAACCCGCTCGACCAGGACAACGCCAAGAGCGAAAAACGCACCGCCGCCGGTGGCTTACGGTCCGAAGGCGGGATGACGTATGCGGGGTTGAAGAGCTTCCTGTACGCCGGTGTCGGCAAAGACGACCCGCGTGTGAAGGCCGCCGTGAACTGGGTGAAGCGGCACTACACCCTGGAGGAAAACCCCGGCATGGGCAAGGCCGGGCTGTACTACTACTACCACACCTTCGCCAAAGCCATGACCGCCGTCGGCGACGACGTGTTTGAAGACGCCAAAGGTACCAAGCACCCGTGGCGTAAGGAACTGTTCGAGAAACTCAAAGCCAGCCAAAAGCCCGACGGCACCTGGGCCAACGACAACAAAGCTTTCCTCGAAAACCAACCCGAACTCGCCACTTCATTCGCACTCCTAGCGCTGAGCTATTGCAAGTAACTGACAAGTCAAACGGCGGCCAGTGGCCGCCGTTTGTCATTTATGTTTGTGATTGTGCGGCTTCGGATGGTGACGCTTCGTCAAGCTCGGCCCGTACAATCGACCGATCACGATCGCACCGACGACGAAGATGCCGAACGCGATATACACGGCAGTGTCCCGTGCGATCACGTTCGCCGCCGCAGCCACCAGTACGCCCATTCCAATCACAACGACAAGAAACGAGGCCCCGAAAACCTTCAGTAGTGCTTTCACGTCCGATTGCATCGCATTCCCTCCGCCGCAGAAAAGCATCCGTGCAAGTTGTTAGGTGAATTGAAATCAGCAACCGCTGACTAAGCGGCACCCTCATCATCCATTAGAAGTGTGTCCAAGTCGATCTCCATTTCCACTGGGAATGTGTCACGTGCTAATCCGGTCTCGGCGGCGGCCTGTTTGCGGGCGTCGCTGTAGGCTTCAGCAAGAACATTGGCCGCGTGGTTGCGCAGCACGGCACTCTCCAGGAGCTTGCGCAATTCTCGACGTTGCTCGGTCATGGTGCCGAGCCAGGACTCGCCGCGACGGTCGGGTTGATGTGCCCATTTCAACAGGTGCGTCAACAGAGTCACCAATCGACTGAACACTTCTCGCCGGTCGCGCTTGGCCATGTCCGCCAGATATTCACTCAGGTTGCGGTGGTCCATCTCCGAAAAGCGACCCTCGGCAGCCAGAGCGGACATCGCTTCCAGCCACGCCGTTTCGTCCTGCTCGAAGAGTGCCTCTAGCGGCGAGAGTTCAGTTGTTAGCATGGATCGTCTCCTCGAAACACAGCGAAACCGATCGGTCTCTTGTAGGTCGTGGTCGAGGTTCTGCGAGGCCCGACACTAAACCGTCGCCGAACAAAACGCTGATTTTACCCCATTCACTCCCTCATGTCGGGCCTCGCAGAGCCTCGACCACGACCTACAACTGCTTACACCACGTCCAGCCCGATGCGTTGGCGGGCAGGGGTTCGGCGGGTGGGGGCGGTTTCGGTACCGTGGCCGCCGACTTGGTTGGCGGTTTGCACTTTGCCATAGAGGGTGAAGGAGGTGGCGTCATCGACATCAATCGTCACGGTCTTGCCGACGAGGCGGTCGGTGCCGTCGAAGACGACGATGTGGTCGGTCATGGTGCGACCGAGGAGTTGCTTGACGGGGCCGGTCTCGCGGTGGCCGTGGCGGCTCTTGCCCTCGACTAGCACTTCGACGGTGCGGCCAATCCAGGTGCGGTGGTCGGCGAGGCTGTTGGCGTTTTGTACCGCGAGGAGTTCGTTGTTGCGGCGCTTCTTGACCGCTTCGGGGATGTCGTCGGGGTAGCGTTCAGCGGCCTTGGTGCCGCTGCGCTCGCTGTACTTGAAGATGAACGAGTTCTTGAACTTGGCGTCCCGGATCAGGGCCATCGACTTCTGAAACGCCTCCTCGGATTCACCACAAAACCCGACGATGAAGTCCGACGACACCGCCACCCCCGGTACCCGTTCACGGCTCCGGTGGAGCATCTCCCAGTACGATTCCACGGTGTAGGTTCGCTTCATGCGCTTCAACACCTCGTCGCACCCGGACTGCACCGGAACGTGGAGATACTTGCACGCCTTCGGCAAATCCCGCACCGCGTCCAGGAGGTCGTTGGTCATGTCCTTAGGGAAGTTCGTCACGAACTTGATCCGCTCCAGGCCGGCAGTGTCGTGGATTCGCAATAGGAGGTCCGAGAGGCGGGTGCGGCGGCCGTCGCCGTGGTCGAAGACGTAGCTGTTGACCGTCTGGCCCAGGAGCGTGACCTCCTTGCACCCTTGGTCCACGAGGTGCCGGACCTCGTGAAGGATGTGGTCCGGGTTGCGAGATTGTTCCGGCCCCCGCGTGCTGGGGACCACGCAATAGGTGCAAAACTTATCGCACCCAATTTGAATGCGCACGAACGCCTGGAACGGGGTGGATCGCATCGCCGCATCACGGGTCGGGTCGTAGCTCTCGAAGCTCGCCTCCACCACGTCTCGCCCGCCGTCGGTCCGGCCCAAGCTCAGGGCATATTGCGGTTGATGGGTCTCGTTGACTTGTTCGATGAGCTTCGGAATCTGCGCCAGTTGCCCGGTGCCGACGATGAGATCGACGTAGGGCGCCCGTTCGCGCACCTTCTCCTGGACCCGTTGCGCCATGCAGCCGATGACGCCGATCACCTTCTCCGGGTTCTGCCGTTTGAACGGCGCCACCCGACCGAGTGCGGAGTAAACCTTGTCCTCCGCGTGTTCTCGCACGGAGCAAGTGTTGAACAACAACACGTCCGCCTCCGCCGGGGACTCCGTCAGCAAGTACCCCTGCTTCTTCAGCGCGCCGATGACCAGCTCGCTATCAAGCACGTTCATCTGGCAGCCAACGGTTTCGATGTAAACTTTCTTCGCGGTCACATTGGTCGTAGTCACATTGGTCGCAATCATAGGTCGGGGTTCCGTTATCAACGGGCCGAAAGCGGGATGGTGTAACAGCAAGATACAGGATTGCTGTGGATGCGCCTGGAATTTTTTGTGTCCGTGGTGTTGGGTTTGGTTATTCCGTGACGATTTCTTCGGTGGCCTTCTTGTAGGCGGCTTTGAGCTGCTTGGGGTCGGGGAGTTGGCCGCGAAAATCAGCGGGTAGGGAGGCGACGAGTTTTGTCACGTAGCTCGACACGCCAACGGGTTTGGTGAGGTCGCGTAGGGCGTACTCGGCAACGATTTTCTCGTGCGACTTGCACAAAATGATACCGACGGACGGTCGGTCGTCCGGGTGCCGCATCAGGTCGTCCACCGCCGAAAGGTAGAAGTTCATTTTACCGGCGTGTTCAGGTTCAAACTCGTTAACCTTGAGGTCGATGACCACGTAACACCGAAGCTGGAGGTGATAAAAGAGCAGGTCGATGTAGAAGTCGCGGTTGCCGACTTCGAGGTGAACTTGCTGGCCGACGAACGCAAACCCGGACCCGAGTTCGAGAAGGAACTGCCGGATGTGGGCGAGCAGCCCGCGTTCCACGTCCGCCTCGTGGTACTCGTCCGTGAGGTTCAAGAACTCGAAGTTGTACGGGTTCTTCAAAACGTCCCGAGCGAGGTCAGATTGCGGTGGGGGAAGGGCGGTCTTGAAGTTGGTGACGGCCTTCCCTTGGCGGGCGTACAACTCGGATTCGATTTGCAACACGAGGACGTTGCGACTCCAACCGTTGGCGATGGTTTGTTGGACGTACCACAGGCGTGCGGCGGCGACTTTCACCTTGTCGAGCAGTACGACATTCTGCCCCCAAGGAATTTGTGCAACAACCTGTTGCACAATTGACTCATCGGGCCACGCTTCGGCGAAAGCACGCATGTACTTCAGGTTTCGGGGCGAGAAACCGGCAACGCCAGGGAACTCGGTTTGTAGGTCGCGGCCCAGGCGGTCAATGACCTTGGCACCCCATCCCGCAGCGGTTTGCCGGGTCAGAATGTCGTGACCGATTCGCCAATAGAGCAGTACCAGTTCGCTGTTAACAGCGAGTGCCGCCCGGATTTGAGCAGTGCGAATGCGTTCCTTCAACTCGGTGAGGAACGCACCATATCCTTCCGGCTCTGATTTGGACGGTGTGCGAGTAGAAGGCGGAGTTGGTTTTTTATTCTTGGCCATGCCGAGAGGTTAACCGAAGTCGTTCCATCTCTCAACCTCTTTCTGACTTCCTTCTGTGGTTCTCCGTGGTTCTCCGTGCCCTCCGTGGTGAAAAATTCCTTGCCTTTATCGCCCCTTCCGCAACCTCGCCCAGTAGCCGCCGTCGGCGGGCTTGCCGGGGATGGCGGTGTGGTCGGCTTCGAGGTTTAGCGTGCGCATGTTTCGCAACACGTTGTTGACCACGCCACGGTTTTCGGACGGGTCGATGCTGCACGTCGAGTAGACGACCACGCCGTTGGGTTTGACGCGGTCCAGGGCTTGGATGAGGAGCCGAGTTTGCAACCGGATCAGGTGTTCAAATTCGTTGGGTTGAAGCCGCCAGCGCACCTCGGGGCGACGCCCTAGGACGCCGGTGTTGCTGCACGGAACATCGACGAGGGCTGCATCGTAAGGGCCAACGGGGACGTCGGTGTCGTCGCGCAACAGCTTGGTTTGGACGATGGTGATGCCGAGCCGCTGACACAGCGTTGTCACTGTCTCCAGGCGTTTCGCTTCAATGTCACAGGCGATGATTTCACCACGATTCTGCATTAGCTCAGCGATGTGAGTCGTCTTGCCACCGGGAGCGCTGCACAAATCCAGAACCTTCCAGCCCGGTTGCGGGTTCATCGCGGTGGCGACCAGTAATGACGAATGGTCTTGCACCGCAAAATCGCCCTCGGCGTAGCCTGGCAATTCGCGTACCGGGATGCCGTCGAGCAACTTCAAAGATTGCGGATGTTCGCCCGCTTCGGTGTCGATGTTTTTTGCAGCGAGGCCGATGCGATACTCCTCGCGTCCCCATTTCATTTTGTTGACCCGCAACCAAAGCGGTGGCACGGAGTTGAACCAGAAACCCAGGCGAAAACACTCCTCCGCGCCGAACTGATCGAGCCAGCGATTCACCAACCAGTGCGGCCAACTGAACGCTGCCGCGAGGTACTCCGCGATGTTTGCGGCGGGGTCGGGCAGAATCGGGCGGGTCAGTTTTCGGTAGCTTTCCTGAAGCGACGGGGTGTAGCTATCCCGGATTTCAAAGCTGTCACTTGGCAGTCGCGGGTTGGCTTCAAACGGGATCGTGTCGGGTGCGGCGAAATCGACGAATTGGTCGGTCACCACTTCCGAAACGCGGCGTAAGATGCCGTTCAGAAACCCCTTGGCTTGGACACGATCGACGTGGTTGGCCAGCTCCACGGTTTCGTGAACGGCGGCGTGTTTGGGCACGTGCGTCAGGAACACCAACTGAAAGGTGCCGAGCCGCAACACGTCCATCAACACCGGCTCAACGTTGTTGAGCGGGCGTTGAATAAACGGTTTCAACAGTGCGTCCAAGGTGCCACGACGACGGATCACGCCGAACACGAGTTGGGTGACAAACCGGCGATCCTGCGGCGACAATTCCGCGCGTGATAACCCGTTGTCAATCAACTCTGTAACGAAGCCGTCCCGCGTGAACGAGCGAGTCAACACGTCAATCGCAACCGCACGGGCAGTAGTCATGAACCGTTACCGATGGGAACTAAAAAGCAATGTCACTACCGTATTGGTTTTGTGCCCTGAAGGGGCACCGGAGTGTAGCCACGGGTGAAGCGAAGCGGAACCCGTGGACTGCGACACCCCATTGTCACTCGCCCTGAAGGGGCGACGGAATTCCGCTGCCCCTTCAGGGCAGTTGAGTTGCGGGTATCTGCTTCCACGGGTTGCGCGAAGCGCTCCACCCGTGGCTACACGCCTGGACCCCTACCGGGGTCGCCAAGCCTGAACCGATTGATACCAACTTTTAAGATACACACCTTTTCTCTGTGGTGAAACGATTTTCACGATGCCTCATCCGGGCCGAAACGATAGCCGTCTTGAACGGGGTAACCGCGTACAAATTCTTCGGCGGTCATACGCTTTTTTCCCGCCGATTGGAGTTCAAGTACCGATAGCAAATCAGATGAACACCACACTTGGAGTGGCTTGCCCGGAACTGGAATTTTACTCAACTCACCAACGTGGGTCGGGGTTTCTGCCAGCGGCGTTTGACCGACTTCGGCGCGGGTAATAATCACCCGCATCGGTTCTTTGCCGGGGCGGTGGAAGTAGGTGTAGGCCGTCGGCCACGGCTGCATCGCGCGAATGTGGTTGCAGATCGCCACTGCCGGGTGGCTCCAGTCGATCAGCCCCATCTCTTTCTTCATCTTCGGCGCTTTGGTCACGAGCAATTGGTCTTGTTTCGTACCGAATACCGGGCCACTTTTCATCCGCTGAAGCACGTCGATACAGAGCCTTGCGCCGAGCGGCGCGAGGCGGGTTTCGAGTTCACCCGTCGTTTCCGTCGGGTGAATGTCAACAGCCTCTTGCGCAAGCATTTCACCGGCATCCAAACCCGGCGTGATGCGAATGATCGTGACCCCAGTGGAGCTTTCGCCGTTCAGAATTGCGTGAGCAATCGGCGCTGCGCCGCGGTACTTTGGCAACAACGACGCATGGACATTGATCGCGCCAAGGGTCGGCGCATTGATGACATCCTTCGACAAAATTTGCCCGTATGCCGCAACAACTAGCAAGTCCGGGGCGAATGCCTTCAGTTGCGCAAGACCTTCCGGCGTGTTGATGCTTTCCGGTTGAATCACCGGGATACCCGCACCCGTTGCAATGCTCGCCATGCCCTTGCCGGTTTGCCGCGTCGAACTCCCTTTGCGGCCCGTGTCGCGCTCCGGTTGGGTGACCAAACCGACGACGATTGCGCCGGCTGTAATCAACGCTTCAAACGTCGGCTCCGCAAACGTCCCGGTGCCCATCATCACGATTCGCATTGCATGTTCCCCGCACGGCGTCGCGCTTAAAGTTTCATTTCGGTGCCGGGCGGGATGGTGCCTTTTTTCACGGCTTCTTGGAAGTCGTAGATGTAATCTTCGAGCGCTTTCTTGCTACTCATCCGGGCGAGCGGTCCCATTTTGTCGATGAACAGCGTGCCGTTCAGGTGGTCGATTTCGTGCTGCCACACCCGCGACCCGAGTTCACTGCACACCATCTCGAACGCTTGGCCGTCCAGGCCGTAAGCTTGCACGCGAACCGTCTTCGCCCGCCGAATGTCTTGGTACAGCCCCGGAAAACTGAGGCACCCTTCGCGGTCTTTCAACACGCCTTTTTGTTCGAGAATGATCGGGTTGATGGCGACAATCTCTTGGTCCTTCTGCGTAGCATCGCAGACGAAATTAATCACCAGCAACTGCGCGTCGAGTGCCACTTGCGGGGCGGCCAAGCCAAGCCCTTCGTGCTTGTACATCAACTCCAACATCCGCCCGGCCGCGAGAACCACATCTTTGTCAATCGTCGTGACGGGCTTCGCCTTGATGCGCAGCGCAGGATGGGGGTAGTTCACAATCTTCATCGGTAACCTGTAAACGAAACACTTCAGGGAGAGTGGTGGGCGTAACACCCCGGACGATTGATTATAGCGGGCCGAAGAAATTCGCCCCATTCCGGATTCTTCACCACGGAATACACGGAAGCCACGGAAATAACAATTAGACTGTTGGGTTCGGTATCTCGACCTGCGTGATTCCAGGTGACACAATTTCTTTCCTTTCCGAATTCCTTCCGTGTTATCCGTGTGTTCCGTGGTGAATACTCTTTAGGTATGGCAAACATTTTCCACGATGTCGCGTGTACCGTTTGTGGGTGCGTCTGCGACGACCTGAGCATCACGGTTGAAAACGGCCGCATCACGCGGGCGGAAAAAGCCTGTGCGCTGGCGGAGCCGTGGTTTCTCGGCCAGAACACCGTGAAGCCGCCGGTGGCCGGAATCGACGGCCACGATGCACCGTTGGATGCGGCGATTCAACGAGCGGTTGAATTGTTGAAGGCCGCGAAATCCCCGCTGATTTACGGGCTTTCCCGTAGCACGACCGAAGGCCAGCGGGCGGCGACGGCACTGGCCGACAAACTCGGCGCGACCATCGACACGACCGCCAGCACCGGGCACGCGCCGTCGATCCTCGCGTTGCAACAAGTGGGCGAATCGACCTGCACCCTAGGCGAAGTGAAGAACCGCGCCGACCTCGTGATCTTCTGGGGCAGCGACCCGGTTCACACGCACCCCCGGCACCTGGAACGATACTGTCCGAACACGATGGATCGTTATGTGGTGGTCGCCGATGTTCACGAAACCGATTCGGCGAAACTCGCGGATGAATGCCTGCCCATCGAACCCGGCCAGGATTGGGAAACGCTGTGGAAGCTCCGGATGTTGCTGAAAGGCAAACCAGTCGAAGCGAGTAACAATTTGGTGTCACTCGTTGCCCGAATGAAAGCCTGTCAGTTCGGGATCATCTTCTTCGGCACCGGGCTGACACGCGGTCCGTTGGGTCACCGCAACGTCGAAGCACTACTGCAACTGGTCACGGACCTCAACGATCACACGCGGTTTTATGCGCGACGAATGCGCCGCTACGGCGACGTGGCCGGGGCCGATTCCGTACTCACGTGGCAAACCGGCTACCCGTTCGGCGTGAATTTCGCACGCGGCTACCCCCGTTACAACCCCGGCGAGTTCACCGGCCCGGACATGCTAATCCGGAATGAAGTCGATGTGTGCGTCGTCATCGGCAGTGATACGCTCAGCGACTTCCCACCCGCAGCGATTGCGAACCTACGCAAAATCCCCGTGATACTGCTCGACTCACCCGGCATCTCATCACTGGTTTCCGCAAACGTGAAGTTCACCACCGCCGTCTACGGCGTCCATCGCCCCGGCACCGCCTACCGCATGGACGAAGTGCCGATCCCGCTGCGCGTGCTGTTGCCGACCGACTACCCCAGTGATGGGGACGTGCTGCGGGAGATTTTGAAGGGCGTGGAAAACGGCGAAAGCCCATGAACGATCGTTCATGGGCTTTGAGTCCGCTTACTTCTTCCCCGTCTTCGTGAACACGATGATGTGTTGCCACGGGAGGGTGTTGATGGTTTTGGTGTGTTCGAGGTTGGGGAACTCGCCCATCTCTTTGAGCACTTGGCGTTCGCTCATTTTGTGGACGAGTTTGATCGGGACCATCGGGTCTTCGAGGCGGAACTCGACGAACACGAGGCGGCCGCCGGGCTTCAGGGATGCGACCATTTTCTCGGTCATTTCGTAGGGGTAGGCTAGCTCGTGGTACACGTCCACCATCAGAATGAGATCGACGCTATTCGCCGGGAGTTTCGGGTCGGTTTCGGTGCTTTTGACGGTCTGGACGTTGGTCACTTTCTCTTTCTTGGCGCGGGCGTTCATTAGGTCGAGCATCTCGGGTTGGATGTCCACGCCGAGGATCTTGCCCTTCTCGCCGACGAGGGGGGCCATGCGGAAAACGTGGTACCCGCTGCCCGCGCCCACGTCTGCGATCACCATGCCTTCCTGGATGCCGAGTGCCTTCAGTAACTTCGCGGGTTCCTCTTCCTTCTCGCGTTCGGTGCGCTCCAACCAACCCGCCGCTTGAAAGCCCATCACGTGGGCGATTTCGCGCTCCAAGTAGAACTTGCCGATGCCGTCGGGGTCGTGCTTGTCCCGGTTTTCGTAGCGCGGCTTCTTGCCGTCGTTGCCGTTCGCCACGCCCATCATCACTGCTACCACCGCCATCAAACACAAGCCAATCCAACGCATGGGAATGCTCCATCGGGGCTGATACTGCCGTTGGTTTTAGTTTACCCAACTGCCGACTATTCGGGTGGGCTGTTTCCGCGCTCGGAAAACATTTTTTGAGATTCGCTTGACCGCGCCGCAAGTGTGGGTATTACTTGATGTGTACACAAGTTCACTATCTCCGTGTCACTCGGTCACAGCCCACCTGCAACGGGCGGGAAGTGAGGCAGTTGTGCTAGATGATTTTGTATCGGCTTACAGCGAGACCTATCCCGGCAGCGACGTTACGGCAGAAGAGTTTGTCTTTTTGAAGGCGATGGAACGCTTCCAACGCATCCACAAGCGGCGCTACCCCACGTGGCGGGAAGTGCTGTTCGTCCTCAAAAGCCTGGGGTACCGCAAAGTCCGCCGGGCTACCGCGATCGAATTGGAATGCTTATTCCCCGTCGAACAGGCGGAGCAACTTCCCGAACCTTCCTTGTGATGTGAAAGGCCACCATGACACTGCTCAATCGGTTCACGCACCTGTTAAAAAGCCTGCGGTCCAAGCCGATGACCGCCACGCCGCACCGGATCGGGACGCTGTTCGCACCCCCGTATGCACCCGCTGCCGGTTGGTGGCGTGACGACCCGACGGAGCAACTGCGGCAGTACCAATCGTGGGTTTATGCGGCGGTGAACGCGATTGGGCAAGAAGTGGCGCGGCAGAAGCCGTTCTTGTTCACCAACACCGGCCAAGCCGACCACGAGCAAACGCCGTTGCTGCACACGCACCCGCTTTGCCGGTTGCTCGAAAACCCCAACCCGTGGCTGACGCCGTGGGAACTGTGGTACTTGACGGTAGTTTACCTCGAACTCACCGGCAACTGCTTCTGGTACGTCGCCCCGCTTCACACGGAGGATTCGCGGCTGGGGTCACCGGCGGAACTGTGGATCATTCCGACGCCGTGGGTGCGGGTGATTCCGGACAAGCACAACTACATCAGCCACTACGAAGTGACCGCCAACGGCCTGCAAACCGAGTCGTTTACGCCCGACGAAATCATTCACCTGAAGTACCCGAACCCGATCGACCCGCACTACGGCTTGTCCCCGTTGCAAGCGAACTCGATCACGGTGGACGCGAACATCGAGCTGCTGCGGAGTCGGCACCAAACGTTTCAATCCGGGTCGCGTCCCGGCATCGTGTTGCAAACGGATCAGACCCTGACGGACCAAACGGTGAAGCGGTTGGAAGACAAGCTCGAAGCGAAGTTCGCCGGGCGGCAAAACTGGCACCGCCCGATGGTGCTGGAACAAGGCTTGAAGGCGTCGCCGTGGACTCTCACCCCCGCCGAGATGGACTTTCTCAACTCGTCGAAGCTCAGCCGGGACGAGATCCTCGCCATGTTCCGCGTGCCGCCGCCGATCACCGGAATCGTTGAAAACGTCGGTCTTGGCAGTGACATTTGGTTCGGCGCCCGCGTGATGTTTTGCGAGGGGACGATTCAACCCAAGCTCGACCTCATCGGCCAAGCCCTGACCCGCGACCTGGGCCGGCGATACGGCCCCGACCTGACGATCCGCTTCCCGGCGTGTACGCCCCGCAACCACGACCAACGCCGCAAGGACGACGAACTGGACGCCACCCTCGGCATCCGAACGTACAACGAAATCCGCAAAAGTCGCGGCCTGCAACCCTTCCCTGACCCCCGCTTCGACGCCCCAATGATCCCGCACAAACTGTAGCTCATGACGGATCATCCGAGCCACGACCGTTAGGGAGTGGCCCAAACATCATCCCACGATACGCTGCGCCGATTGCAACAGACCGTTTTTTGTGTGGAAGGTTGGGCCACTCCCTAACGGCTGACAGTTCATGGCATCTTTTTCGGAATGGTGCGCTAGTGTTGCTCATCTTCAGATCGAGGGATGAGTCATGGGTGTCGCGTTGCAATTGGATCGGGTGGCGGATGAGTTGTTCCCCGACCTCAAACTGGGG
>JAYVXO010000090.1:0-6258 GCA_043785105.1 Fimbriiglobus sp. | reverse complement strand
CCTTAGAGCGGTTCTCGCATTGGTGTAGCGTACACCAATGCCATATTTTGCGAGCTATCTTCCGAGTGTCCGCTACACAAAATCGGGAACCGCTCTAGCGCGGCGTGAAACGCGACCAGTGGGAGGGCGGTCACCGGGTCCCGTTTATCGCCCGGTGGACGGGGAAAATTGCACCGAACCGCACCAGCAATCAGACGGTTTGCCTCACCGCGACGGCACTCCCGGACACCGCTACCGAGGATAGCGTCAACATTCTCCCGGCGTTGCTCGGCAAAGACGGGGGCAAGCCGATCAAAGAATACACCCTGCACCAGACCATTAGCCTGGCCTTGGCGATTCGCCAAGGGCCTTGGAAATATCTCGACCATCGCGGGTCCGGTGGGAACGGCTATGACAAAGGGGAACTCAAGCCCTTCGCCCAACCTGACACCGAACCGATGGCACCCGGCCAACTCTACAACCTCGACACGGACCCCGGCGAAACAACGAACCTGTATTTCAAGTACCCCGACATCACGACAAAGCTGAAAAAGCTACTCGAATCCAGTAAGACGAGTGGCCGCAGTGCCCCATTAGTCGGGAAACGGTTAGTCGAGAAACGGTAAACGCCCATGCGTGTGGCGATCAGTTTCCGCAACCGCAACCTGCATTTGGGGCGGCCTACGGTGCCTCGCCCCGCAGGAGTGCGGCGGCCAGTTCTTGAATTAACCGCAACTGCTCCGCGCGAGGCAGCGCACGGGCGTCGGCCAGCACGTCGGTCAGCACCATGAAATCTCCCTGGGTAACAACCCCATTGTCGCGGCGCCAACACCCGTGTCAAGTTGCCAATCCGGGTCAGAACCCTTCTGCCAACTAACGACTTAGCTTTGCGGGGCGTCTGGTGAAGCGGCGGGTTCGGCGTGACTGTCAATAGACTTGATCGTGCGTACCAAGCGCCAAAAGGTGAATCGCTTCTGCTCCGTCGTGTTCCACGAACTCAAAGACAACACGCAGATCGTACTCAGCACTGCACGACCAACACCCCGCCTGCGATCCACGTAGCTTGTGCGCCCGCAGCGATGGATGACCGGCATCGGCTGACAATTGCTCCAGAGTTTCGGTGATTGACTCAGAAGTGTCGGGATGCGACTTCAGCCACTTCCGCAAATCCCGGCCAAAGGCCGCCGAATGCAGTAGTACCCGTCTCACGACAACGCCTCGCGGACGATCTCGGCCGCCGTCATCGGCTTGCTTTGTCCGTTGGCGAATTCTCGCCGGGCCTGCTCGATGGTGGCGGCGACGCGCTCGCGTCCTCGTTCCGCAAGGCGGCGGTTCAATACAGCAACCAACTCGGCTTGGGCGTCCGCGTCGAGTCGTTCGGCGGCATCCAATGCATCGGAAAACGCAACAGTCTGGCTCACGACAACCTCCTGAATAGCACCATCACGTTCAGAATACCCGTGGCCTGTTTCACTCGCAAGCCACGGATGTCGTCATTCTTTTGGTCTGGGTCATGACTGTGCGGCCAACCTATCAGCCGCCGAACGACCCAGCTCCGTAGCGGCGGGGCACCAATGAGCTATGAAGTCCCAGAAACCTATCGTGCCCCGCCGTCTGCTGCAGCGCCAGGTTCGGCGTCTGCGCTCGCAGCAGGCAGCTCGTTTGGCGCACCACCGACAGTGAGACACCTACGCAATCGAGCCATCGGAGTTTCCAGCCTGCGGCAAATCAGCGATATCGAATAACGGCACGAACTCCGCGTCTTCCGTGCACGCACGCCGAATGGCCTCGTCAGAGAACACCCGCTGAGTGGAGGCGTCAACGACTCGGACCTTGACCGTCTGCTGTTTGCCCACTTGGTCGATGTCGTGAATGACGTCCCAGACCGTTAAGTACGGGAGGTTTGCGAGTTCGTTGCAATGGAGTCGGATCGATTCGCCAATACACGGCGGCCGTGATCCAGTCGCCCACTTGATCTCGGTCCAAAAGCGGGCGGTAAGAACGTCGCTTGGCGGAGCCACGTTGCTGCGACGCCAAACCTTCAGCTCGACCGCTTTACTTCGACCGTTCTGCCCGACATGATACAGCACCTTCCTGACCTCAAAGACGGTGGGTTCAGCAGCATTATCCAGCAACACATGGAGCGTATGCCCCGTCGCCGGGACAGCGCGAACGGAGATGGTGTGCCGCTGTTTTCCGCAAAGGAGTGTGACACGGCGCATACGTTTTGGACTCCCACCGCTCTGACGCTTGCAAATTGTTGGCTAGGGGCTTCCGCGCCGAACGACCCAGCTCAGCAGTTGCGGGGCACCAATGAGCTTGAACTCCCAGAAACGAATCATGTCCCGCCGTCGGCTGACGCGCCTAGCTCGGCGGGCCATCGCGAATCGAACTGTTACGCGCGTCGAGGAAAGCATGGTCGCCCGGCATGCAGCTCCTATAGCACGGCCGCCGCCACGGCTACCGCTGAAGCCAACATCGCTGCTGTGAAAACTAAAACGACGCACCCACTCCGCGGCGCCCACAATCGCACCGGGTCGTATTCCTTGATGTTCGCGTTGTAGAAGCCCACCAACTTCTCGTTGATAAACACGAACGCGATCAGATCACCGTGGCGGGGATCAATATCCGGCTCACCAGCGATACCGTAAACGATCCGTTGTTCCCGCTCGTCCAAGTCAACAACACGGAACGTATACTCACGGCCGACAGTTAACTGTCGGTTCCCCTTGAGTTGCTTGATGTCCACTGCATCGGTCTCGCGGGCGAGATAGAACTCACACTCGAACTCAGTGTCGCAGCCTTCGCACTCGCACTCATAGTCCGTCTGTCCGACCTTGAGCCGGACGATGACAAAGTCATCACATTTAGGACAAGGGATGCGGACCCTTTCCGGAAGCGGAACCTCCTCGCCGGGTCGAATGCGGATCGCGGGAGGAGGCATGGGGAACTCCTTACCAACCGTGGAGTCAGGTGACCTGGCCTGTTAGGATGTCAAAACGTCGTTTGAAAAATTCGTCGCCGCCGACCACTACTCGGGTTTCGGCTCATCAGTGGGCTTGGGCGTCTCCACTGGTGCGGCTTCGGCGGGTTTCACATCGGGTTCGGGTTCGGCCTTGGTGCGGATGAGTGCGGCTAGTTGGGCGAAGGAGTGGACCGGGGCCTTGCCGGCTTTTTGCTGATCGCTCAGCTTCGTGGTTGGCTTTTGGCGGGGTGGTTTCTTGCCACCCACAGGCTGTCCGGGTTGTGGAGCCGGGACAAACGGGGTGCCGTCCGCGTTGAATTGCGGTGCGGGAGGTTGTAGTTGTTGGCCGGGTCGTGGGGGTGGTCCTTGCGTTTGTCCGGGGCCACTTCGCCAGCCGGGTGAACCAGGGCCGCGTTGTTGCGGACGGCCACCACCGGGACGACCACCCGTGCCGCCACCACTGAATGGCCGAGGCGGTGGACGGTCACCTTGCTGTTGCATCGGCGGAGCCGATTGGGGTTGGCCTTGTTGTGGCATCGGCGGACGGTCTTGGCGTTGCGGGCGATTGTCCTGGCGGGGTGGGCGTTCGCCTTGCGGGGGACGGTCACCCTGTTGACGGTCACCTTGTGGTCGCTCACCCTGGGGTTGTCGGTCGCCTTGGGCTTGGGGTGGACGGTCGCTGCGGTCTTGGCGGGGTGGCCGTTGTTCGCCTCGTGGGGCGCGTTCGGGCGGGCGGCGTTCTTGGCCGGGGGAAATCATCGTCAGCGAAACCCGACGGCGATCGGTATCGACGTTCATTACCCACACGCTGACCACATCGCCGACTGCGATCACGTCATAGGGGGATTTGATGTAACGGTTCGCCATCTGGCTGATGTGAACCAAGCCACTATCTTTCAAGCCCACGTCCACGAAGGCGCCGAAGTCCACGACGTTTAGCACTTCGCCGCGAAGTTCCATGCCGGTCGCTAGGTCTTCGAGCTTCAGCACGCCCTTGCGGAAGATCGCTTGCGGGCGATCTTCACGGGGGTCGCGGCCCGGTCGGGCAATCGCGTCGTAAATATCCCGGACGGTCGGGATGCCCGCGTTCAGCTTGGCCGCCATCTCGTCGGGGTGGACCGCGTTCAACTTTTCGTGAAGCTGCGATAACTTTGCCCGGTCCTTCAGGTCTTCGGGCGTGAAGCCGAGTTCCGTCAGGATTTGCCGGGCGAGTTCGTAGCTCTCGGGGTGAACCCAGGTCGTGTCAAGCGGGTCGTCACCGTCGCGGATTTTCAAGAACCCGGCGGCTTGTGTGAACCGGACATCACCCATTTGGGCGACGCTCTTCAACTGCTCGCGGGTCTTGAACGGGCCGTTCGTAGTCCGGTGCTCAACGACTTGCCGGGCGACGAGTTGATTCAACCCGGACACGTGTCGAAGCAGCGGCACCGACGCGGTGTTGACATCAACGCCGACGTTGTTGACGCACGACTCGATGACTTTCTCGACCGACTCTTTGAGGTACTTCGCGCGAACGTCGTGCTGATACAAGCCCACGCCGACGTGTTGCGGATCGACTTTGACCAACTCGGACAGCGGGTCTTGCAACCGCCGCCCGATCGAGATCGTGCCACGGGTCGTGGCGTCCAGGTTGGGGAATTCTTCCTTGGCCACGGGCGACGCGGAGTAGTCACTGGCACCCGCTTCGTTGACGATGACGTAGGCCACGTCTTCCGGGGCGGGTGGCAACCCTTCGAGGTTGATCGGCGGGGCCAGAGGTTCAGCGGGGGTGGTCGCGGTGGGGACGGTGGCCGTGGCGGTTGTGCCTTCGGTCAGCGGTGATGCCATTACCATTGCCGTCTCACCGGCAGCCAACCCTGGTAACACCAACGTGGTTTCGGCAGCGCCACTAATCATGGTGCTAATTGCCGCAGACATTTCCACCGACGTGCCGGGCATCGTTTCCGTGTGGGTCGCGGCTGGAACTTCGACGGCCTTGGGCGTCTCGATCGTCGGCGTTGTGGCCGTGATCTGCGGGATTGGTGAGGCCGCCGGCGGTGGGTTCAGACGGCGTTCTTCGAGTTCCGCGATTAAGTCGCTGACAATCTGTTCGGTCTCGCGGCACGCGGTGCCGTTGCCGATGGCGATGATCGACGTTTGGTGTTTGCGGATCAGTTGCTCAAGCTTCTTCTTCGCTTCGGCGACTTTCTTTTGCGGCGGGTGCGGGTAGATGACGCATTCGTCGATCATCGTGCCGGTTTCGTCCAACACGGCGACTTTGCACCCCGTGCGGATGCCGGGGTCGATGGCCAGAACCCGCTTACCGCCCAACGGCGGACGCATCAACAAACTACTCAGGTTGCGGGAGAAAATATCGACCGCGTGGTCTTGGGCATGTTCCGTCAGTTCGCGGCGGATTTCCCGTTCGAGACTTGGCATCATCAGGCGGCCAAGGGCGTCCTCGACCACCGGGTACAACATCTCGCGGTGCGGGTGGTCCGCAAGCGGGAGGTGGTTGATCGCAATGGCCTTCACTTCCGCAGCGTTCCATTCCAACTTCAGGCGAACGATGTTCTCCCGTTCCCCGCGATTGACCGCAAGAACCCGGTGCGGCGGAATGATGCGAATGGGTTCTTTGAACTTGTAGTAGTCGCGGTATTCGAGGCCCTTGCCTTCGGGAACGTTGTCCGCTTTGTTCGAGACGAGTTCGGCGGTGTCCCACATGAACGCCCGCAACGGCCCACGCACGTCGGCCATTTCCGCAATGACTTCGGCGATGATGTGCTTGACCCCGGTGAGCACGTCGTTCACGTCGTGAAGTTGCTTCCACGGATCGACGACGCCCTTCAGTACCTCGTCGAGCGGTTCGGCAACCGGGTCGCGCGTCCAGATGGCTAGCGCGAGCGGTTCGAGACCCTTCTCGCGGGCGTCCGAAGCCAGCGTGCGTTTCTTCACTTTGTACGGCAGGTACAAGTCGTCGAGCCGCTTCATGTGTTCGGCGGCTAGGATCGCTTGCACCAAATCGTCGTTGAGTTTGCCCTGGTTGGCGATGCTGCGCAGGATCGTTTGCTTCTTGTTCGCAATGTCGCGCA
This sequence comes from Fimbriiglobus sp., assembly GCA_043785105.1. Classification (GTDB taxonomy): domain Bacteria; phylum Planctomycetota; class Planctomycetia; order Gemmatales; family Gemmataceae; genus Fimbriiglobus. The sequence goes on along the minus strand of JAYVXO010000090.1, from coordinate 243 downwards.
GGAACGCGACCCGGTCTTGAATCCGCCGGATCTGCACTTCGTCCAAACCGCCGGTGCGTTCCTTGCGGTACCGCGTGATGAACGGCACCGTGTTGGCATCGTCCAGAAGCTGAATGACCGCTTCGACCTGCGCTTTGCGAATCTGCAAATCTTGGGCGATGCGCGACAAGTCTTGCGACAACGGCGCGGCAGGCACTTGCGGCACCGGCTGTGGCGGCAACGCGGGCACGACCGGCGGCGGCG
>JAYVXO010000089.1:0-18727 GCA_043785105.1 Fimbriiglobus sp. | reverse complement strand
TGCATCCGTGCGCTCCGGTCTGAGTTTGCCAGCCTTACCCCAGCCGTTTACCAAGCCGCCCAGATTCCAACAACATCAATCAACACGGCCTAGCGTTCGGGAGGAGACGGAAGTTAAAACTCGTCACGAACTCGCCTCGGAATTGCTCGACTTATAGGGCGCGAAATGATGCATGGCTGGATCAGCGACGACAACGCCGACCCTTTTATCCGAGTGATGCAGTCAACGGCTCACCATCGTACTTTACGAAAACCATGCTGTCATTTTGACTGAAAAAAGAGACCGTCTGACCGCGAATTGGAGTGCAAAATCGGTCACTTCGACACGGCTGCGGCTTCTAAGCGAGGAGCAAAGGATGCCGCCAGTGATCGCAGTGCTTCGATGTCCGACTCACTGTGTAGCTTGATCGTGTCTGCCAGGTATTTCTTGTACAGAACTTCAAATTGTGAATCATACGGCAGCAACAGAACACCGCCGGTCGTGTTCGCGTCCTGATGCTTTCGGCGTAGGGCGTCATTTTCTTGGATCGCTTGATGTCGGGCGATTGCCACAATTAAATCTCGTCGCTCTGTGCCCGCATTTCCGCTGCGAGCTTTTTGCTTTTTTTCTTCCTCACGAAAACGGGCCAATCGTTCCTTGGCGACGGGATCCGTTGGCCCCGTCTCCTCAGGCCAAAACGACCAAGTCGCCCCCACTGCGACGAACAGTAGCACTGGCACGATACCGTGCCACCACTTTCGGATCGGGTTTAGGTGAAAAGGCTGGTACGAGTGCTGTTGGAAAGTGGAAGGAGGTGCAAGTGGTATTGGGTTGGCCTGTGATGCCATCGACGCCGCAACCGAGTGAGGGGTGTTCACAACGTGTTCGGCCAAGCCGTGGACTTTTGACACGTGGACCCATCGCGCCTGAAGGCCGTTCCGGATAAACGCATCACGCGGAACGCCGCCATTCTCTGCGAGTTTTTTCAACTGTCGGGCGGTGAGCGGTCCAATCGGCCTCATTTGGCCGTTCCGAACGACGTACCACATCGACTCTTCCGGCTGGGTTTCAAATAAGCCCGCGATGGTCTTCGCAGGGTTCCATTTTCCGCCCCGCCCGCGTCGAACCAACGCCTGTCGTGGGATCTTTCCTTGCCGCCCCAGGCGGATCAACTCGCTGGATCGAAACGGACCGGCTACATCGTCTTGTACTTTCCAGAACCACTCGGTGCCCATCCGTACCTCCCGTTCGCGTCGATCCGTCTCACCAACGGCATCTGCATCAGTCTCATAACACAATCACTCGCCCCAGTAGTAAATAGCAAATGCTCTCCCGGCTTCCGGTCCCGTTTTTCACTTCCACACAATAGACATTACTGGCAAAATGGATTACCCGGCTTGGATACGGAGAAATGGTTAAATCGGAAGGCTTGGTTATGCCGATAATTTGGCTAGACCGTGGCAGACGCCCCGGATACCACTTTCCGGTTTCCCGATGGAGACGAATGATGTTCGCTTTTCGTAACCTTCGCACGGGCGGTTTCGCTCTAGTTGCTGCACTGGCCGTCGCAACAACTAGCTCGGGTTGTAAAACCACGCGGCCAATCCCGATCGACGGGGCGCCACGGGAATTCAACAAGATGTCCCTGCCCGAATACGTGATTGAACCGCCGGACATCCTCGAAATCGACCTTTTCAACGCGGTTCCAAAATCGCCGTATCGTGTGCAACCGCTCGATTCTTTAACGCTTCGTGTAGACGACACCTTTCTCAACGAGCCGATCAGTGGGGTTTACCCAGTTAGCCCGGAAGGCACCGTCGTTCTGGGTTACAAGTACCCTGCCGTGAAAGTGTCCGGCCTGACGTTGGAAGAAGTGAAAACGAAGATGGAAAAGGAACTCAGTAAACTGATCAAAAAGCCGACCACGGAAGTGTCACTCGCTCAAGCCCGTGCCGTTCAGCAGGTTCGTGGGCCACACTTGGTCCGGCCGGATGGTACGATCGGTCTCGGGAGTTACGGTTCGGTTCGGGTCGTGGGGATGACACTACCCAACGCGAAAAAGCGAATTGAGGAACACCTCTCGGCTAACTTTGAAAATCCCGAGTTGTCGTTGGAAATCATTGGGTACAACTCGAAGGTTTACTACATGATTTACGACGGCGCCTCGGCGGGGCAACAAGTGGTTCGCCTTCCGATTACGGGAAATGAAACGGTATTGGATGCCGTGAGCCAGATGGCGGGGTTGCCTGTGGTTGCGGACCAAAAACAGATCTGGATTAGTCGTCCCTCGACTGATACTTGCCCGTGTCAAACGTTGCCGGTCGATTGGAAAGCGATTACCGAGTGTGCCGACACCCGGACTAACTATCAACTCATTCCAGGCGACCGGGTCTTTGTGAAAGCCTACGCCGCAACCACAGTGGACATCAAGCTGGCTCGTGTTCTCGCCCCGGTCGAGCGGGTCTTGGGTGTGACCCTCTTGGGCGTGAGTACAGGACGGGCATTTAGTAACTTCAGCAACAACAGCAATATTAACCCTTAACCGCTACCATGAACTTGGTGTAAGATGCGTAGTACCTGGACTGACGCACAATGCCGTGAGTCCAGGTCTTATTTCACAAGGAGGGCATCATGAAAGTATTGACCTGGTTAGCATCTGCGTTCTTGTTGGCTGTCGTCGCCCAACCTGCATCTGCCCAACCGCCGTTTGTTCCAGGTGGTCAACAAAATGGACCAACCGCACGTCCGGGGGTTAGTCCCTATCTGAACTTGCTGCGGTCGTCGGGAAGCGCGGGAGCGAATTTGTACGGTCTCGTTCGCCCCCAGCAGCAAAACCAAGCGGCAATTGCTGGGTTGCAGTCCCAAGCGAATCAATCAGCCTATTCGCAATATTCCCTTGACGCTAACGCCATCCCGGTCACGGGTCAACAGGTTGGGTATATGACACACAATAGTTATTTTCTAAATAACGGTCGCGGTGGTTTTGGGCGGCCCGGCATTGGTGGGTCCGGAGCCGGTATGGGTGGACGTACAGGCGGAAGCGGCGGGGGCGCACCCAACGCCAATGCAGTTCGTCGTTAACGGACGTCTGTAATTATCACGGGATCGGGCAGAACCATCGGAACCATCTGATTTTCAGTGGTAGCGGAGTGAGACGGTTCTGTCCGGCTCGGCAGTGGAACAACCGTGATGACTTCGGACAACATTTCAAAGCGTGCCGCCAACATGAACAAGACGTAGGTCAATTCAAAGGTTTCCAACGATAAAAAAATCGCACCAAAACAGAACGTGAACAAGGCGCATTCGATGCCGTTGACCGCCGAGAGCGCCCGCAACGCTTCTTCATCTCTCCTGCTCCGGTAACGTGCCCGAGCCCGTGCCAGACTCACAAAAGTCACAGCGATCAGTAGCAAATACAACAGTAGGCCAGGATAGCCATCGTCGGCTAAAAGTTGAAGGTATTGGCTGTGAATCGTCTGATAATTGCTACCGTGTCCATATTTTCCGACCATGTAACTGGAGTTGCGAACACCAACCCCAAAAATCGGATAGTCCAACGACATTCGATAAGCTGCTCCCCAAGTGCTGAACCGAGATTGCGCACTATTGTCCGCATCATTTTTTTCAATCGAAAAGAACCTGGCGCGAACCTCTTTCCCAGTCATGGCCGGAAGACAGGCAACCCCAAACAAGATTGTCGCAGCGGCCATCTGGAACCGGTAGCGGCTCCGCCAAACAATGAGCGGTGTTGTACAGACCACGGCGAGCATCGCACCCCGTGAGAACGACAACAACACGGTGTGAATCAGGAGGGGCACAAATGCTGCGAAAAGCCACTGCCACCGCGAACGAAGTGCTTCCCACGCATACAAGCAAAGTGGGATGGTCATCGCCAACATTAGCCCACCACCGTTATTGTCGTACCCACACAAACCACTATCACGCAGGTTCATCCGGCCATCGACAAAGTAATAAAAGTTCACTTCGTACCCGATGTAGCCAAGTGCCGTGGCAGTCATTAGGTAAATCAGCCACGCCTGTCGCGGTGTCGTGATTAACAGGCTTCCCACGAAGAACATCAGGCCGATCTTCAGGTTGACGATCAACCAGGGGTACGCGATGTTCTGATTCAAGGCTTTGATGTAAGAAACAACCATCCACGAAAAAAAGCAGAAAATAACGAAATGGATTCGAGACCAACCCTGACCCGGCTTCTTCGTCTCGCCGAATTTCTGAAGCGCGCCGAAAATTGCCGGCAACGACACATAAAACGACCAGCCGATTCCGTCCGGTAATGACCAGGACCAAAAGAATTGGGGCCGCAGAACCGCGAAGAGAAAGTAGACGAACGCGGACCAGTAAAAGCCATAAAATAAGGCTCCTCCGGTGCCAAACAGCGTCATCGCCACCATGAACAGGAGTTGTTTGCTCATCATCGGTCATCGCGTGAAAGGTTCAACCCGTCTTCAGTATAGAGCGCGGATTACAAGCATTGAACAGTCCTTAGTTATCAGAGAGTTGTCGCAATCCCGGCGATGTCGGGAAAATCGACATCCGATTAGATTGAAGGGAATTTTCTCGTTGTGCGCCCTAGACAACAAATTTGGCGTCCGGTAATATACCAGAGTTGACATTGTACCGAGCTAAGGAATCAACCACGGAGTCGCCCCCTGTGATGTCCTTTCTGCTACGAGCAGGATTGACTTTTCTGACCATCGGAATGCTGACCGCATTCGGATGGGTGGGAACAGCGGAGGCTGCGCATTGCTCCACGATCTTCAAGTTGTCGCCCCAAACCGATTCACTGGGGACCGCGACCGACACACACGACGCGACACCCGATCAGCAACTACCCGCACAGCCAATTCCGACGCTTCAAGTGCCGTTTGACTTCCAGCCCAATAGCGGGACTTGTGGCACCGATTCTGGTCTTGTGCGTGGTGCAAGTTCACCCACTCAATCCGTAGTTGCGGCATCCCGCATCGTACTCTTTTCACCCGAACTCATCGGCGGGATGCCCATTCCGACCGATCATGTAATGACCAACGCTTCTACTGCTGCCATTTTTGAACCGCCACGCCTCTGCGAATGAACCCATCCGTTGATTTTCCCGGCTTGTGTACGATCGAAGCCCAGGAACGAACTCACTCAATGGTTTTTCATCCGGCTTTCTTGTCCGTCATTGATTTCCAATGACGACATTTAATACAGAGGTTTCTCATGTTTCGTTCTCTCATGACTCGCACTGTGGTTGTGGCGCTCGCATTCGCTGGCGTTCTCAGCATCGCTGGTGATGCCTCCGCAACGTACCAAATCCGTATCAGTGGACCTACAATTTTGACAGGTACGGTCAGTGATCTTCCTGCTGGACCTGCCGCCGGGGGCGGTCTTGCGGGTATCGCTACCGATGGCCAAAGCGCGCCGCTAACCGGAGTGGACATTATCGATTTCGTGGGCACAGGTGGCGGACCTTTTGTCTTGAGTTTGGGCAGCGGTTCCAGCCTCAGAACGTTGACCTTTACCACGCTCAATACGACTGCCTCCGCTCCATCTCCGAACAGCCTCAGCTACAATTACAGCATTGTTTACGATGCTAAGGTCTCTGGCCTTTCCCAAGCTCTCAAAATTGAAATTTCACGCGACAATTACAACTTTCCCCCAGCTGGTTTGAGCGTTTACACCGCGTCAGCAGGTGGAACATTCAATGCAGGTTCGACTGGCACCATGCAAGTTCGTCAAGATTACGACAATGGCAACGGTCTCTACGCTAATCCAGGGACCCTTCAGTTTAACACTGGTGTACACAGCTCATCAGACCCGTTTCAAACCTGGAGTAATAACTTCTCAGCAATCACAAACTCCTCTACTCCGTACTCCTTTACGAGCATTATCGACCTGAACTTCACGAACAGCAATGGTTCGTTCTCGGGTAACGGGACCATGAGCTTGACATCCGCCATTCCAGTTCCAGCCGGCCTTGTGTTGGCTTTGACTGGTTTGCCAGCACTCGGTTTCTTCTCTCGCCTGCGTCGCCGCAACACCGTTCAGGCGTAATGGCCTGAACAATTGCAACAAGTAAAACTCAAAGCGGGCGTGTCAAGTGACACGCCCGCTTTATTCATTTCTGGCAACATTACGCCCTAATAGTAATTCTTGGAAAATGGGCCAATTCTCTCCGCATTTTCTTGTGAGAGGACTGTATATGCTAGTATCATGGTGATTGGATGATGTGGCGATGAAGTCAATCATCGCTGACAGGCACTGAGTCTCTAAACTCACCCAATCAGTCACTCCGAATTCGCCTTTGTGTGATTCACCATGATTAAACGCTCATTCAACTACCGTTTCGGCCTTGTTTTCCTGGTCCTGCTTGCCGTGATTGGCCCAGGTACGTATGCCCTGCACCGCTATCAAGTGCAACGGAATGCGGAGTTTCTCAAAGACCGGAGTACGTTAGCCGAGACCGAAAACGACATACCTAAAGCCATTACTTTTCTCGACCGCTACTTGGCCCTCCGCCCCGCAGACAATGACGCTCGTGTTCGCTATGCGGACCTTCTTGCAAAGTCCGCCAAAACGGACGTTCAGAAAGAACGGGCGTTGTTGGCTATCGAAAGAGCCATTCGGGATGGTGCCAATACTCCCGCCCTGCGTCGCCGTGCTGGTGATCTGGCACTGGAAACCAAACGAACAAGTGCTGCACGGAAACACTTCCTCGAACTCCTCAAAACATCGCCGAACGACGCAGGAATTGTCATTCAGTTGGGTCGGTGCGAAGAAAACGATGTCCAACCAGCCAAAGCCGCCGAACAATACGAGCAGGCCGTGCGACTCGACCCCCATCAAGTGGAAGCGTATACACGATTAGCCAAGATGTATCGCGCGGTCACAAAGCCTGAAGACGCCGACAACGTAATCGAACGAATGGTCGTCAATAACCCAGACTCGCCCGAAGCGCATCTCTATCGCTCAAACTACCTCCGGGTCGAAAAACGGTTCGACCCCGATGCGATCCTCGTGGCGACAAAAGACGTGGCATTTGTCCGCGAGAAATTTCCGACCCATGCCGAGGCGATCCTGGCGTCGGCTCAGTTGGCTCTGGCGCGTGGCATCCGCACCCCAGCGACACTCGATGCCGAACGGGAAACGGCCCGCAAAGAACTGAAAATTGGCCGCGAGTTGCACCCCGACGATATTCAGTTTTCGTTAGCCCAGGCTGAACTCGAACTCCAATCGGGGGATGTGGCTACGGCGGGAAATGCGCTGGCACAAGCGGAACAGCTTGCAATTAAAAGTAAGAGCGTTGAAGAACTTTGGTATGTCGCCAATCAATACGTGACGGTCGGCAAGGTCGTTGAAGCGGAGCGCGTGCTCACGAAGTTGAACGGCACGGGGATTTTGCCGTTCTTGATTGAATACATCGAAGCCCGCATTGCGATGACGCGATCCAAATGGAACGACGCGGTTGTGCGGTTGGAACGAGTCCGCAAAGAAAAAGACTTCGTGCGGATGACCGAGTACGCATTGAACGCGGACCTCTGTTTGGCACAGTGTTACGCCAACCTAGGGAATCACGACAAACGGCTGGAATCCTTGGTCCGTGCCCTGAAAATCGCTCCGGGAACACTCGACATTCGCTTAGCCGAGGCGGACGCACGAATGGCGCTCGGTCAGACCGAGGAAGCGTTGGGCCTCTACATCACACTGGCCGACCAATCCGTTGGCGCGCGGTTCAATGCCGTGTCGATTTCCCTAACGCAAGCGAACAGTCGTACCAACAGAAAGATAGACTGGACGCCGGTTCAAAAACTCCTGGACGAGACGCCAGCCGGTGCGAAATCGTCGCCGGAATTCGGGTTGTTATCAACCGAACTTCTGTTGGCCCAGAATCGTGTGCCCGACGCCCGCAAAGTCCTGGAAACCGCACGGGACAGCCAACCCACCCTCCCCGTTTTTTGGCTGGCTCTCGCGGAACTTGGCCTCCGTGAAAACGACCTGACCAAAGCAGAAGCGAGTTTAGCCGAGGCGGAAAAGAAGTTCGGCGACCGCGTGGATATTCGACTTCTCAAAGGGCGAATTGCGTTGACCCGAGACGGCAATTCCGCGATCAAATTCGTCCAGTCCCTCGAACAGAAAATGGAGGGGTTCTCGACGCCGGACCAAAACCGCCTCTTGCTCGGATTGTCGGGGCTGTACGGTCGCCTTTCGGCGTTGGATGAAACACGACGTGTTCTCAGTGAGCTTGCCCGCCGGTTGCCGGAAGACCTCGTCGTACAGTTGCAATTACTCGACGCACTCGGGGAAAAAGATGACCAAAAAGCCATTGAATCGCTTGTCGATCAAATCCGTCGGCAAGAAGGTGAGGACGGAGCCGCTTGGCGGTATGCCGACGCGGTTCGGCAGCACCTGCTAGCGATTAAGGGGAATAACCCTACTGCCGAAGCGGCTGCTCGAACCCGATTGGCCGAAGTTCGTTCCCGACGGCCTGACTGGGAACGGGTTGCGGTTTTGGAGGGGATTATCGAAGACAGTCAACAACACGTCGATAAAGCCATTGACGCCTACCTTCGCGCCATTCAGCTTAAGTCACGGTCACCGCGAATCGTCCGCCGGGCTGTGGAACTTCTGACCTCTCGCCGGCGTTTTGATGAAGCCGCCCAGATTCTCGCCGACCTGCGAGACACCCAAACTCTGCCCGAAGTGAGTCGTGCCGCAGCGATCCTCAACCTAAACCGGAATGAACCGGCGGATCAAACGATTGCCTTGGCAATCGGTGCAGTTGATAAGGATTCCAAAGACCCCCGTGACCAGATCTGGCTCGGCCAGATCTATTCTGCGGTCAAGAAGCCAGCCGAAGCCGAAGCGGCGTTCCGCAAAGCCATTTCACTGAATACCGCATCGGCAGGGCCTCGTACCGCGCTCGTAATACTCTTGGCATCCGTGGGTAAATTGCCAGAGGCGAAGGCTGAAATTGAAGCGGCGAAAGGGTTGGTTGTGCCGACCGAACGGGATGCCTTTCTTGCGACGTGTTACCAAGCCGTGGGTGACCGGGCCGAGGCGGCCCGTCATTTCGCCACCTTGGCGGAATCCGCACCCAACGACCCGATCGTTCAGAAAGAGCGGGTTCTGTTCCACTTACGGGGTGGCGAACTCCCCGCAGCGGAAGCCATTCTCCACGTCATGATTGATAAAGCCCCGAGTAACGACCCCTGGTTAGCCGCATGGCCCAGACGAACGCTTGCATTATCAACGGCCGCAACGGGAGACTACCGTCGGGGGTCCGAGGCACTGAAATTGATTGAGGAAAACCTTCGGTTGCGGTCGGATTCGGTCGAAGATCAACGGGTGAAGGCACTAATCTTAGCCAGCCGACCGGGTGCGCGTCGGCTGTCGATTCAGTCTCTCGAAGACATGTTCGCCCGCATTCGTCCCACACCGGATGAAGAGTTTCTATTGGCTCGACTTTATGAAGCCGACGGAGATTGGACGAAAGCCCGCGACATGTACCGTGGGCTAATCAGCAAGCGCGGCGGTGACAACCCACGCTACACCATTCAACTCGTCCGATCGCTCATTCTACGAAACGAATTGAACGAGGCCGCCCAATTGTTTGCCCGGTTGGAACCAACTGATGGCACGCCCGTGCCAGCTCAGGTCGTTGAACTCAAAGCCCGACTGCTGCACAAGCAAGGCAATACCGCCGATGCTGGCACCCTGTTGAAGAGTTTTGTCGAGCGGACTTACAAGAGTGACAACAACCCTCGTGTGCTGTTGGGTGTTGGACTCTTGATGTCGGAACTCGGACTGACAAACGATGCGGAAGCCCTGATCCGAAAATACGTTGCAGTCGTTGAACCCAAAGACCCGGCAAGTCCGTTAACACTTGCCGAGTTTCTTGCTAAACAGAACCGCGTTGTGGATGCACTCGAAGTTTGTTCCTCGGCCCTTGCCAAAAAAGCCGATCCGGAATTCGTTGCTCGGGCGTGCGTCGCGGTCGTTCGACTGGGGAATCCCACCGACGCCGACTTCACAAAGGCGGCCACGTTAATTGACCAAGCATTCCGGTTGCGACCCGCTTCGACTGACATCCCGGTGTCACGCGCGGATTTGTTGGACGCCCAGGCAAAGTACGACGAAGCGATTGCAGAATACCGAGCGATCTTGAGCCGGCAACCGGCGAACCTCCTGGCCGCAAACAACCTCGCGTGGTTGCTCGTGCTGCGGGGCAAAGAATCGCAAGAAGCGCTAGACCGAATTAACGGCGCGATCGCGGCCGCAGGGCCGACCGTCAATTTGCTCGACACGCTTGGTGTCATTTACCTGAAAATCGGTCGAACGGAAGACGCAATCCAAACCTTGACAACCGCGATTGAACAGGCACCAGAACCCTACATCTATTTCCACCTCGCCCAGGCACAAGATAAGGCGAAACGGGTGGATGAAGCCAAGCGGTCAACCCGCCGTGCTAAGGAATTGCAACTGAACGAAAAAGATCTTCACGCCCTTGAGCGTGAAGAATGGCGACGGCTGGTTGCAACAGTCCCGGATGTTTAACAGCGTCAAACGGAATTGCTACTTGAGCGCGGTCAATTATGGCGAAGGGCTGGCACACGATGGTTCGTTCGGAAAGTAGTGTGCCAGCGGTACTCTTTGCCATGAGGTACCCGAATGACATCGGGATGATGTGGCGTACCCAAGGTGAAATTTACGACATGGTGGCCGGTTATCTTCGGTCACATGTCCGTTGCCTTGTTGCGTACCCGGAATTACGTGCCAACCCTGCGTTTCAACCGTCCAATCTCGAACCAATCGCTTGTAATCTCTACGACACTTCCGCAAGTAACCGCGACCAGATTGCCGCACTGTTTCGGTCGCATCAGATCCGATTGCTATTTTTCACCTCGTGTGCCCCTCATGAAGTCGATCTCAGCTTTTTTCGTTCACTCGGTGTGAAAACGTGGAATTACGAATTAGACAGCTATCCCACTGACCCGCAACCGATTCACAAAACACTCCTGAAAAAGCTGATGCGGACCGTGCTTCGCCGTAACATCCACGATTTTTACGTCGCCAATACTGTGCATCAAAGTCGATTTCTCGTTCAAGTTGCCGGGTTACCCGCCAACCGCGTTCGTGCCGTTGTCACAGGCGTGAATGTCGATCATTTCTGTCCGGGACCACCGCCTGACCCACAACCACTCGGTCTCCCGACTCAGACCCATTACGTGGTTTCCGTGAGTCAAGCTCGTCCGGAGAAACGACTTGACCGTGTCATTGACGCCGCGCTGATACTGCAGCAGAAACGCCCGGACCTGAACGTGTCGTTCGTCCACGTTGGCGACGGCCCTTCTTTACCAGACTGGCAGAATCGCGTGGCCAAGTTGGGGTTGGAACACCGATTTCACTTCGTGGGAAACCGTCGTGAGGTCCTAAATTATTTGAGATTAGCAACTGTATTCGTTCATGTGGCGGAGCGCGAAAGTTTTGGGTTTGCAGTCGCCGAAGCGATGGCCGTTGGGAAACCTGTTCTCGTGACGAAATCCGCCGGCCCCTGTGAGATCATCGAATCCGGCGTCAATGGCTTGCTCGCTGACCCCGATGACATCCCGCAACTCGCCACGAACATTGCCCACTTACTAGACAATCACATCGAACGCGAGCGTCTCGGTCGAGCCGCACGAGACCGCGTCGTGGAGCATTTTAACATTCGCAACCATGCCCGCGGGGTCAGTGAATTGATTGCAACTCACTTGCAATTACACTGATTCCGACTTAGTTCCGTGACTGGTGACTGTTCTGTTCAGCTAAAAAAAGTGGTTTCAACGTCATGCTGAAAAGTATTATCCGTGGCGCATTTGCCCTTCGCAATCTGGACGTTTCCCGGCGACCCAAGCCACTGCTAGAGTACCCGAAATCGACAATCGAGCCAGCATTTGACCTGATTTTGTGTCACTATCTCATTCACAGTCAACAACCTTACTTTCTCCAAATCGGCGCCTTCAACGGTATCGATGGCGACCCGCTTCACCAGTACGTGAAGAGGGGGCTTTTGAAAGGCTGCTTGGTTGAACCTCAGCCGGAACCGTTTGAACAACTCCGGCTGAATTACACTGGAGTTGAGGGGTTGGCGTTTCGTCGTGCGGCCATCGGACCACGTTCAGGCACCCAAACAATGTGGCGAGTGCGCCCCGGAACAGTGGGACCATCGTGGCTCCACCAGATCGCGTCATTTCGTCGAGAAGTTCTTCTCGAACACAGCAACGACATTCCCGGACTCGAAGATGCCATCGTCGGTGAGGAAGTGCCAACAATTACCTTCGATGAGCTATATGCGGAGTTGTGGACTGTGCCGGACGTCGTCGTGATTGATACGGAAGGTTACGACTACGAGATAATTAAGTTACTGAACCTCCCAGTCCGGAAGCCGCGAATCATTCACTACGAACATAAACATCTCTCAATTGACGATCGGGATTCACTGCTCCGGTTGTTGATTAGCCACGAATACCGAATTGCGGTGAAAGGTTACGACACCACAGCCTATCTTCCTCCGACTCGTGTGTAAATTGCCGCCGATGTTGTACCCGATCGCTCTGAACCTCGGCTTCAAAGTGTCATATGCTTGCTAACGATACGTAACCCTTGACTTGATAAAACCGCCATCGTTACTTGTCATGCAATCGCCGGAATGACATCACGAAGTGCCTTTTACTTCGCACAAGCTGCTTGCCCGACTTTGTCGATAGGGATTTGTGATAGCCGATACGAGACAAGTGTGCGAGAAGCTTCTTGCGACGATCGCCAGACTGGCGTCGGTGTTGCCAACCCGCTTTTCGTCAAGCCAATTCAATCCACCGACATCCGCCGTGTTTGGCAGCTCGAACCGTCCCAATTTGATGTCCGAAATCCCGCGTTGAACATCCGAATTGCCCGCAAATTCGTTGCAGTGACTCCGCATCAAATGATACCATGACGGCCACCCCAATCGAATGCCGCACTTGTGTGGCTCTTGTCGAGTCCCCCGATGTCCGATCCCGAACCGACCCGAACCGAACTCGATCCGCAACGCAGTGATTCCACGTTTTCATTTCCTGAAGCGGACAGCTTGCTAACCCAATCCCAACTTGACCCGAACGCGACGGCATCTGTTGAACCAGCGGTTGAGGCTCGGCTTGATGCCCATTCCAGAATGGAGATTCCCGGCTACGACCATCTCGAACCGATTGGCGAAGGCGGGATGGGCATTGTGTACAAAGCCCGGCAGGTCCGATTGAATCGGGTTGTGGCCGTCAAAATGGTGCTTGGCGGGAATCGGGTTGGACCCAAGGAGTTGATTCGGTTCCTGGCGGAAGCCGAGGCGGTCGCGGCGGTCGATCATCCTCATGTCGTGCGGGTGTATGAGTTCGGGGATGTCGAAGGGCGGCCGTTTTTGGCGATGGAGCATCTGGGCGGGGGTAGTCTCGGCGAGCGGTTGAAAACTGGCGGGCCACTGGCTCCGGTGGACGCGGCGGTGTTGGTCGGGAAGTTGGCGGGTGCAGTCCAAGCGGCCCACGATTTGGGGATCGTCCACCGGGATTTGAAGCCGGGGAATATTCTCTTCGATGAACACGGCGAGCCTAAAATCGTGGACTTCGGGTTGGCGAAGCGCGGAAGCGGATCGGACCTGACGCGAACGCAGGCGGTCATGGGAACCCCGGCGTACATGGCTCCGGAGCAGGCGCGTGGCAATTCGCGGTTGGCTGGTCCGGCGGCAGACATCTGGGCATTGGGTGTGATTCTGTACGAGTGCCTGACCCGGCAGCGGCCGTTCGTCGCGGACGACATCGGCGCACAACTCGATGCTGTGATGACAACCGACCCGGTGCCGCCGCGAGCGATCGACTCGACGATTCCGCGTGCCGTGGAGTTGATTTGTTTGAAGTGCTTGGAGAAAGTGCCGACGGATCGCTATGCAACGGCGTCATCGTTGGCGAACGACTTGAATCGGTTCGCCACAGGTCAACCCGTCTCGGTCCACGCGACGGGCGTGGTCGAACGTACCGCCAAATGGATGAAACGCAACCCAACCCGAGCAGCCGCCTACGGACTAACCGCAACAGTCGTGAGCCTGATCGCTGTGATGGCCATGATCGGATCGCTGTTGTGGCAGGCACGAGATTTGAACGTCCAATTAGCGAGCGAAAAGCAGGCCACCGAGCAACAACGCGACGTAGCAGACGAAGCAAGACTCAACGAAGAAGCCGCCAAGAAGAATGCCATTCAACAACGCGATGTTGCACACGGAGCAAGACTCAACGAAGAAGCCGCCAAGAAAGATGCCGTCGCAGCCCGAGAACTGACTGCACAGATCGAGTACGTGCGGACCATCGAGGTTGCCCACCGAGAAAATGAAGATGGGAATCTCGTGCGTACCTTACAATTGCTTGACACATCGCCGCAACAACTTCGCGGCTGGGAATGGAACTACGTCATGCGTTTGTGCCATCGGGATCTAATGACATTCAACAAACACACGTGGTTGATCTCGTCCGCCTCGTTCAGCCCAGACGGCACGCGGGTCGTCACCGCGAGTTGGGATACGACCGCGAAGGTGTGGGACGCCACAACCGGCACCGAAACCCTCACCCTCAAGGGACACACGGGTTTCGTCTCGTCCGCCTCGTTCAGCCCGGATGGCACGCGGGTCGTCACCGCGAGTGGGGATAAGACGGCGAAGATGTGGGATGCAAAAACCGGCACCGAAACCCTCACCCTCAAGGGGCACACGCAACCTGTCCGTTCCGCCTCGTTCAGCCCGGACGGCATGCGGGTCGTCACCGCGAGTTGGGATACGACCGCCAAGGTGTGGGACGCCACAACCGGCACAACAGCACTCACCCTCAAGGGACACACGCTACCCGTCCATTCCGCCTCGTTCAGCCCAGACGGCACGCGGGTCGTCACCGCGAGTGACGACGAGACGGCGAAGGTGTGGGATGCAAAAATCGGCACCGAAACCCTCACCCTCAAGGGACACACGAGTTTCGTCTCGTCCGCCTCGTTCAGCCCGGACGGCACGCGGGTCGTCACCGCGAGTGGGGATAAGACCGCCAAGGTGTGGGACGCAAAAACCGGCACAACAACACTCACCCTCAAGGGACACACGCTACCCGTCTCGTCTGCTTTGTTCAGCCCGGACGGCACGAGGGTCGTCACCGCGAGTGAGGATAAGACCGCGAAGATGTGGGATGCCACAACCGGCACCGAAACACTCACCCTCAAGGGGCACACGGGTTGGGTCGCATCTGCCTCGTTCAGCCCGGACGGTACGCGGATCGTCACGGCAAGTGATGATCAGACGGTCAAGTTGTGGGATGCCAAGACTGGTATCGAAACACTCAGGCTCAAGGGACACACCGATGGCATTAAGTCCGCATCATTTAGCCCAGATGGCACGCGCGTCATCACAGCAAGCAGGGATGGCACTGCGAAAATCTGGGATGCCACGCCAGTGAAGGAGACAACCCCGTCTCCCGTAGCCAAATAACTCGACCTGCCAAAAAAATCTTGTAGCACTTCGGCGTTCGTGCCTATTCGCCGAGTGCGGCTTGGGCGGCGGCGAGGCGGGCGATTGATCCTCGCTGTTTGCGACGTCGCGTCTCACCGAAATTCACTGGGGTTTGTTTCTGATGTCGAGGATATCGACCCGTTTGTCGTCCTCGATCACGTCGAATGTGACGATCAGCATGTCATGAAACATCAAGCGAACCGTGCTGTACCGACTTTCGCCTTAGTTCCTTGGAACATACTTCAAGAGGTGTTCAAGTTGCTCGACGAGTTTTGTTAAATGGTTCTGGTGGTTGGGATGGGCCAACCAAATCGCTGCGAGTTGTTCTACTGCTTCGGGCTTCCAATTGAGATAGTACATCACGCACCCAGTGGTTGAGGTTCGGATCGGGTATCCGTCACAATCTGGTGCCGTGGCTGCCGCCCATGATCTTCGCTCGGGCAGACGTAGTCGGGTATCTGGGTTGGATAGTAGCCCCCGGCACTAGACTCGCCAGATACCGGGGAGAAGAATGCTAGATTCTGCATGAGAACTACTTTGAACTTTTTAACCGAGCAAGAACCTCTTCAGTGGTATGGCCACCGGGCTGTTTGCGGACCCGTTCGAGTTCGTCTTCAGTGACCGAATTGATGGCATACTGGTACAGCAGCTTCGTGTAGAGTTTCGGTGAAAGGAAAAATCCACAGAGGTGCCCTGATTGATCCCGTAGCTCAACCTGTTCGCCATGCCGTTGCAGTTCTTCCAAAACGGCGGGCTGCAATTTCTGAAATGCCATGTGTGTCACCTCGAAACGGGGAGATGTAGGCAAGTGTGAACTCGCCCACATCCAGACTAGACGAAAAGATGAATTCTTTCATCTGTCTTTCAAAGTTCACTGCGGCAATTATTGATTTGGGGTCAAATTCGGTTTACTTATCCCGCTTCGCACTTTCACCCAATGCCGCCTGAGCCGCGGCGAGGCGGGCGATGGGGACGCGGAACGGGGAGCAACTGACGTAGTCCATGCCGATCTTGTGGCAGAAGTGGACGCTGTCCGGGTCGCCGCCGTGTTCGCCGCAGATGCCGACTTTCAGGTGTTGGTTCGCTTTGGCCTTGCGGCTGTCGCGGCCTAGCTTGATGCCCATCTCGATCAGTTTGCCGACGCCGTTGATGTCGATCGACTGGAACGGATCGACCGGGAGAATCTTCTCCTTCAAGTAGGTCGGCATGAACCCCTTGATGTCATCCCGGCTGAAGCCGAACGTCATTTGGGTGAGATCGTTCGTACCGAAGCTGAAGAACTCGGCTTCTTCGGCGATCTTATCGGCGATGATGCACGCCCGCGGCAGTTCGATCATCGTACCGATTTGGTATTCGATCTTGACGCCGTGCTTGGCAAAGGCGGCATCGATGATGTCGATGGCCCGCTTCTTGAGGATCACCAGTTCTTCCACGATGCCGACGAGCGGGATCATGATTTCCGGGAGAACTTTCTTCCCCTTCTTCTGCACTTCGATGGCGGCTTCGATGATCGCCCGCACTTGCATGTCGCCGATTTCCGGGAACACCAATGGCAACCGACAACCGCGGAAGCCCATCATCGGGTTCATTTCGTGCAGTTCATCGACACGCTCAAAAATCTTCTCGACGCTGACGCCGATCTGCTTGGCGACGGCTTCGGCACCGGCGTGATTGTCCTTCTGCGGCAAAAACTCGTGCAACGGCGGATCGAGCAAACGGATGGTGACGGGGTAACCGTCCATGGCTTCGAAAATCCCGACGAAATCGGCCTTCTGGAACGGTTCGATCTTGGCGAGGGCCTTCTCCCGACCTTCGACGTTCTCGGCCAGGATCATCTCGCGCACGGCGGCAATGCGGTCGTCGCCGAAGAACATGTGTTCGGTGCGACAGAGGCCGATGCCTTGGGCGCCGAACTCACGGGCCTTGACCGCATCCGCGGGGCTGTCGGCGTTCGTGCGGATCTTGAGCGTGCGACACTTGTCGGCCCAGGTCATCAGCGTCTCGAAGTCGCCGGTCATGCTCGGGGCGATGGTTTCCACTTTGCCGATCATCACGTCGCCGGTGGTACCGTTGATCGTGATGAAATCGCCGGCCTTGACGATGTGCCCCGCGATGCTCACGGTCTGTGCGGCTTCGTCGATTTTCACCGCTTCGCAACCGACCACGCAAGGTTTGCCCCAGCCGCGGGCCACCACCGCCGCGTGGCTCGCTTTGCCGCCTGTGCTGGTCAGAATGCCCTTGGCCAAGTGCATCCCGGCCACATCTTCCGGGCTGGTCTCTTTCCGAACGAGCATCAATGGCTTACCGGGGTATTTGGCCGCGAATTCCACGGCCGCTTCCGCGGAGAGCACCACCTGACCCGATGCACCACCGGGGCTGGCGGCGATGCCTTGGGCTACGGATTTGACCTTGGACTTCGGATCGAGTTGCGGCTGCAACAGGTGATCCAACGAATCCGGCGGCACCCGCTTCACGGCCGCTTCCTGGCTGATTTTGCCTTCTTTCGACATCTCGACGGCGATGCGAACAGCCGCCGTGCCCGTCCGCTTGCCGCTGCGTGTTTGCAGCATGTACAACGTGCCGTCCTGCACGGTGAACTCGATGTCCTGCATTTCTTTGTAATGCACTTCGAGCTTCTCGCGGATCTCCATGAGTTGCTTGTAGACGCGCGGCATTTCATCGTTGAGTTTCGCAATCGGCTCCGGGGTGCGGATACCGGCCACCACGTCTTCACCCTGCGCGTTGATGAGGTAATCGCCGTAGAAGATGTTCTCGCCGGTGTTCGGATCGCGGGTGAACGCCACGCCGGTACCGGAACCTTCGCCCATGTTGCCGAAGACCATCGCCTGCACGTTCACGGCCGTGCCTTTGAGGCCGGTGATCCGTTCGATCCGGCGGTATTCAATGGCCTTATTACCGTTCCACGAATTGAACACGGCGTTGATCGACAGCATGAGCTGCTGCTTCGGATCTTGTGGGAACTCCGACCCGACGTGTTTTTTGTAAACGACTTTGTAACGCTTTACCAATTCTTTGAGGTCATCGGCGCTCAGGTCGGTATCGAGTTTGACTTTCTTTTCCGCTTTCAACGCGTGGATTTCGTGCTCGAACGCTTCGTGTTCGCAGCCCATCGCCGTGCTACCGAACATGTCGATGAGCCGGCGGTAGCTGTCGTAGGCGAAGCGCGGGTTGCCGGTCAAC
>JAYVXO010000088.1:0-6276 GCA_043785105.1 Fimbriiglobus sp. | reverse complement strand
CCAAGACCCGCTCGCCGTCGTCCAACGCCTGTGGCCCCGATTCGACCTCGATCCCGAACTCGAAAAACTCGGATTCTCAAGCTGAACTGGGTTTAGCTAGAAAATTTCCCGCAACGGGTGGGGTGGGAGGCGTTTCTTCCAACAAGAAAAGTGGGAAGTGGAGGGTGGGAAGTGGATAGACAAGAGTAGGCGAGCAGAATCTTTCTTCGGATTTTCTACCCACTACCCACTCTCCACTAACTACTTTTCGCCCTTGCACTCGCCCCGTCGCTTTGGTATTCCGCACGCTGTTTTACACGGGGTTCGGCGTATGAAGGTTGGGGTGGCTGTGGTGCTGGGGCGGGGGGTGCTTCTCGGGGCGTTGTTGCTGTCCGGGGGGTGCTTATGCACGGCCCAACATCTGATTCGGCCACCGTCGCCGGTGAAAGCAGGGTTCAACCCCGTCGATATTGTGGACGCGGTGGCGGAAGCGGACGCCCACCAACTGTTGGACGGTCGCAAGTTGTACCAGGTGGCGGAGCGGATTCGCCAGGAGCAACGGCCTGCGGTGGCGTGTGCGAAGCGGTCGGTGCTGGTGCTGTCCGGGGGCGGGGCTTACGGGGCGTACTCGGCAGGGGTTCTCGTCGGGTGGACGCAAACCGGGCAGCGACCGCAATTCGACGTGGTCACCGGGATTAGCACCGGAGCGTTGATCGCACCGCTTGCCTTCCTCGGACCGCAATACGACGACCAACTCCGTACCATGTACACAACGATGCGGGAACAAGATCTGTTCCGGATCAAGAAGTCGATTCGGACGATCTTTGCGGAATCACTGGCGGACAACGCACCGTTAGTGCGTAAGTTGGAGGAAACGGTCACGCCGGACCTGCTGAAAGCGATTGCCGCCGAACACATGCGTGGCCGCCGGTTGTACGTCGGCACGACGGAACTGGACGGCCGCCGGCAAGTCGTGTGGGATCTGGGGGCCATTGCCGCCCACGGCACCCCGGCTGATCTCGAACTGTTCCGCAGCGTGGTTCTCGCCTCCGCCGCCATACCGGGGTTCTTCCCGCCGGTACGAATTCCCGTGCAAATTGAAGGGAAACTGTACGAAGAACGCCACGTTGATGGCGGTGTGAGTGCGGCCCTGTTCTTCCGCCCCCCGTATGTCCCACCCGAGAAACGGACCGATCCGACCGCAACGTCACTGTACGACACCGACTTGTACATCTTGGTTGCCGGGAAACTGTACGCCGACCCGGAGCCGGTCAAAGCCAGGGCGTTGTGGATCGCGGGGAGCAGCGTTTCGGCGTTGCTGTTCGCCCAAACTCGCGGCGACTGTATGCGGTTGTACACGGCGTGCGTGCTAACCGGCATGAACTACCGCATGACGGCGATCCCGATGGACGTGCCGATCACGTTTGCCAGTACGGACTTTGACCCCGTCGAAATGAGCAAGTTGTTCCACGAAGGGATTCGTCAGGTGACGTCCGGGAATCCGTGGCGTGTCAGTCCGCCCGGCCTGGAACGCGGCGAAGGCGTGTCGCAACGCAGCGGCACGATCCTGAGCCATCTCGCGGGGACCAGCCTGCCCGCCGCCGATGCTCACGCCCTGCCGTTCCTGTTGGCCCCCACCTCGTCGCAAGGCATCCCGGTGCGTCGGGATAGCCTTTCCAAGTGACGAAATTCGATGATGATTAGCAAACAACCTTGAAATTGATGCGTATCGAGGGTCGGGTCTGCGACCCCAGTATCACGGACCCCCCTGTTTCCCGACCTCGGAGAGGTCGCAGGTCTCGGCGAGACCCGCAACTCGACCGTGCTTGAAAACAACCGTGTCCCGACTTCAGATTACTTTGCGGCCAATTCTTTCTTGATCGCGGCTGTCACTTTTTCGGACGTGGGTTCATCACCCGATTTGAAGCGGGCAACGACTTCGCCGGTGCGACCGACGAGGAACTTCTCGAAGTTCCAACCGATTTCGCCTGCGAAATTCGGGTTGGTCTCTTTCTCGGTGAGGAACTTGTACAGAGGCGTTTTTTCGGCGCCTTTGACAACGACTTTTGCCATCATCGGGAACGTGACCTTGTACTTCGATTGGCAAAACTTCAGGATGTCCGCGTTGGTACCGGGTTCTTGACTCCCGAATTCGTTGGCCGGAATACCAATCACGACCAAGCCGTCCTTGCCGTGTTTCTCGTACAGGTCTTGCAAGCCGTTGTACTGTGGCGTGTACCCGCACTGGCTGGCCACGTTGACGAACATCACCACTTTGCCTTTGAATTGGCTCAGCTCGACATCTTTCTCGTTAATGTCTTTCAACGTGAACTGAAGCGGACCGCTCATTTTGGAACCCTTTGTGGAATCATCGGCGATGCCATAGCCAGTGAGGGCGAGTGCCACGGACGCGGCCAGTAATCCAAATCGCGTAACAGTCATCGAAAACCTCCCGATGGGTGTGAATACTGCTTCCATCTTAGGCACCGGAACACCCTGCGAACCGAAGGATCTGCATTTTACGGCGAAAGTCGTTCTTTCACCCAACCGCTTGACGTGCGGCGAAAGCGGATGCGGTCGTGCAACCGGCTCGGGCGGCCCTGCCAGAATTCGACCATGTCCGGGACCAGACGGTAGCCACCCCAATGCGGCGGACGGGGGACTTGCCCGTCGGCATACTTGGCGACCAGTTCCGCTTGTTCACGCTCAATGATCTCTCGACCACTGATAACAGCGCTTTGTTGGGAAGCCCACGCGCCGAGACGACTGCCCAGCGGGCGAATGTGGTAATACTCATCGGATTCTTGCGAAGTCACTTTCACAATCGTGCCTTCAACTCGAACTTGACGTTCAAAAGCGTGCCACAAAAACACCAGCGATGCAAACGGGTTCGCGGCAATTTCCCGGCCCTTGCGGCTGTCGTAATTCGAGAAGAACGTAAACCCGCGTTCGTCGATCCCCTTCAACAACACGATCCGGGCCGACGGCTTTCCGTCCGGTGTGGCCGTGGCCAATGTCATCGCATTCGGCTCGGACAACTCGGCTTGAAGAGCGGCTTGGAACCAGTTTTGAAACAACGCAATCGGGTCGTCCCCCGCCTCGGCTTCCGATAGCCCGCCGTGGGTGTAGTCTTTCCGTAAATCCGCGACCGACTTCATGCCCAATCTCCGTTCATTTCGCAACCGTACCGACGGAACTCATCGACGATTCCAAACCCGCGTGGTTCTCAGACGTGACGGTGTACTTGGCGTCCGCCGTGCCGTCGGTGTCGGTGTACGCAAACCGAACCGTTTTCGGTTCGGGTTCGTCACCGTAGTTCCAAATTTGCGCGAAGCCGTTGGGGTTGCCTTTCGACTTGTCCGAACCGACCGTGGCAATTCGTTTGCCATCGCGGTAAACGTGGAAGACCTTCAACCCCGATTCGAGGTCGGCAGCGGCTTGCCACTTCAGTGACACACCCGTGTCATTTTTGGTAACAACCACATGAGTTGGGGTCGGTGGCGGTGTCGTGTCCTTCACGGTGCCGGTCTGGCAATACTCCACCCACTTTTTGGCGAACGCTTCACCGGGTAACCAACAGAGGTTCAATTGATCGCCCGGCGCGGTTGGGTGGGACTGAATTTTCAACGTTTTCAGGTCGCCGACCCACTGCGGGTGTAGCGGTAACAACTTGCCCGCACCGTTGGCTGGAAGACGTTCGGTCAGCATCTGATCGAAAAACGGGACCGCCAGGGTCCGGTTCTCGCGGCAATCGTGGCTACTTTTCGGATCGACGGCAATCGCCCAAAGTGCCCCCTTCGGACGATACGTCTCGAAGGCTTTCACGCTGTTTTTGTGGACTGATTCAAACCGCCCGGTTTTCTCCCCCTCGCCGTAGTTGAAGACGATCGGCACGTGCAGGGCCGCGTCCGTGTATTCCGTCACGGCTTGGGATCGTGCCCACACCGCCACGACCCGTTCCGGGTGCCGATTCGCCATGTGACAGGCCCACATCGACCCGCCGGAATGCCCCCAGATCGCCCACGGCGCCTGATCCAATTCCGGGTGTTGACTCGTCACGGAGAAACGTTTGAGTGCTTCCAAAAAGGCTCGCTCGGTGCCGTTCTTCGGGTCGAACCACTCCGCACAGTCTTTGTGGTATTGGTACCACGGACCCAGGAGGGCCGCGTCATGTTTCTTCGCCAGCGCCTGCCATTGCAAGTCGTCCGAGTGGTCGCTGCCGTTCCGCCCGCACCCGTGTTGCCGAACGATGACAGCCCGGATCGTTTTCACCCCGTCCGGAATCCAGATGCGAAAGTCGGCGGACTTGTACGTCTCACCGTCCTTGGGCGGTAAAGAAAGGTTATAGCTTTCGGCTCGGCTAAACGACGCGGCGACGGCGATAACGGACAGGATTAACAAGGCACGCATGGGTGAGTCTCGATTGAGAAGTGGCGCGATTGAACACTGTACCCGATCGCGCACCCAACCGCCACCACCCCGGCAGCGGGCAGCGGGCCAAACCACGTGACGCAGACTTTGTCGTGTCACGGGCACGGGTTTAGAAGTGCCGCACCGTGTACCCGGAACTAAGTAACTGCACCAAAACTGTGTCAGGTCGAACAAGCCTGACATGTTGAACTGCCCAAAAACCAATTGCGAAGGAGGGGACTTGAACCCCTACGCCCTTTCGAGCGACAGAACCTAAATCTGTTTTGGCTGTTATCGGGTCGCATTGTGTTGACGCGGCTGTTGTATTAGAGATACTGGAATTTACGAGTTTTTTCATGTCGAGAGTCTCGGAGGCTCTGCGGTCTGACAATTATTTCATATTGGGGTCACAAGGCCAACAAGTGTACCAAAATTGTACCACGAAACTTCAACCCTTCAGTCTCAACCCCGGTAGCGGCAAAAGTCCCTCTTGGCGGTAGCGCAACAGTTCGTCGTGAGCAAAAACCCACGAGCAGTGCGCACCGCGACCGCTCGCTTGTTTCTTGGCGTGGAGTCTTCCGAGTCTCGCGTGCTCTCGAACCGTGAACGGTGAGAGTCCGACTGATGCCCCGAACTCTTCGCAGGAGTACCAGTCGCGCACGACCGTCCCGGCCTGAATTTCGATGAGCAGCGATTCGATTCGTTCCAGGCGGATTCGGAGTTCGATTTCGTCCATCGCAACGCCCCATTCAAGAAGTGAAAGCCCTTGATCCGCAAAGCGATCAAGGGCCAATGTCCGTCACAGCCAGCTTCGACTATCGAGCCAGTCCCGCACGCGGTAAAACCAGACCCACCAGACCAATAGACCCATCAACCCGCCGCCGACGAGCACGGCCGTTTGCACCTTGGTCCCGGCTTTGCACAGTTACTCGGTTTCAAAGCCAAAAATAAGGACTTACGTCGATCGCTAAAGGACTTACGTCAAATTTCCGCATTTGTTGTGCAAAGCCCCTTGGTCCCAGTTGAACGGGAGGCGACCAGCGGTCCGCAAGCCACGAGGGCGACGGACAACGGCAGCACAATGCCGCCCCCGAGCAGCAGCCCGAGGTAAGCCAGTCGCTGGCCGATCCAGACGAACTGTTCGACCACGTCGATGAAGAAGTCCACGATCGCGTTCATCGCCCGTCCCTCCGGCCGACGACGGCCACTTGCGCGCCGGGGGGCAACGACCCGCCGGGACCGACCGGGTGGAGTTTGTTGCACTTCCCGCACAGGTAGTACTGCGGCGTGGGCGCTCGGGTTGTGGGTCGCCACTTTACTTCGTCGTGCGCCACGGCTGCCGGGCGCGGCTCCGGATCACGCCGCTTGACCGTGATCTTGACTTCCTCCTTGGGCGTTGGCGGTAGTTCCATTTCCGGTCGGGGCATGGATTCGGGTCGAACGTCCGCCTTGGGTTCGGGTTTCACCTTCGGTGCCTTCTCCATCACCCCGAGATCCCGACTGCGAATGACGGTGAGAAAGTGTTCCAATGTGTCCAGGAACTTGGCCAGGCGTTCCTGCACGGCTTGGCGGATTTCGAGTTGGGTTTTCGGCAAGTCGCCCGCCGACAGGATCCGCAACCCCGACGAGATCTTGGCGAGCGACCGATCGGCTTCGGCCAGGAACGTCGCATCATAATTCAAGTGCTCCAAGAACCCGCGTGCCATGCTCTTGCGGCGCGGCACGTCGTCCGCCGCCCGCTCCATTGCATCGGCCAAGTCCAGGAGCGGTTGACCGAGTGCGGGGTGTTCGCAGCGGTCGGCTTCGGTGCGGAAGTTCTCGGCGGCCTTGCGGTAGTCGCCTTCGGTTGACGAAAAGGCGTGGAGCAGATCCTTACTGGCGCGGATC
>JAYVXO010000087.1:0-18779 GCA_043785105.1 Fimbriiglobus sp. | reverse complement strand
CCGTAGTAGGCCGGGGTGAGTACAGAGACTCACCCCGGCCTACTCAAAATCGCTGTGGTATTATTTCACGATCACGTCGTGGCGACGGACCGGATCATGTCTTCGACTTTCTTCAGCCGCCAGCCGATGAACAGCACGTTGGGCAAGCGGACTTCGCGTTTTTCACTGCCGCCGACCTTCAGGATCAAGTCGCCGGACCCGAGGCCGTAGATGTAGTGGCGGAACAGGTCGTCGCGTTGTTTCTCCATGCTCAAACCCATCGTACTGTAGGCCTGCACGGACGAGCCGATGTGTTCACACACTTTGACTTGCCCCGGTGTGAAAATCACATACGAACGGCGGTCAAAAATGTACGTTGCCATGACCCAAATAATGAACGTCAACACGCCAATCGTCATGTACCCGGCCATGTTGATGTGGATGTGGAGGTTGCCGAGCATCTCGAAAATCTTGTCCCAGGCATCGAGTAACGCGAGCAACAATGCCAGCACCACGACCATGATAATCACCATGAACGACCACAACCCTCGGAGTGGCACGTTGGTGACAATGATCGTCAAGATCAGACACACGACAAAGATTGCCCCCGGCCAGGATTTTTCGGACATCCGTGGCTTGAACGTGGGGTATTTTTGGCTCTTTTGGGCGTTGTCAGCGGTAATCCCAGCGGCATTCTGCAAGGCGTGGGTCGGGGTGACACTGCTATCGAAGTCGAACGTATAAGAGTTGCCCGTCTCGCTTTTCGTGACTTTAGCACCGGAGGGAATAATCGCCAATCGGTGGCCTTCGACCCAGGTGACGAAGGCCATCAAGAACGCCAGCGCCCAGACGGGCCACCAGTAAAACAGTGTCGAGTGACTAATGAGCTTGATTTCACTGGACCGCGTCGGCCCGCCACTGGACGGCGGAAGCGACGGGGGTAGCGGACTCGTCGGAGTCGGTGGCGTGGGGGGTACGGTAGACATCGCGGAGGGTGCCCTGTTGGTTGTGACCAGGAATGCGACTGAGGCGACGTACCCCAGTCGCTACTTGTAAGCCATTCGACCGAATGTGGTCGATCTTTTACACGAAAGTGCGGTCAGACTAAACGCAACACGGCTAGGCGTCAAGCAACAACACGGTGTCGCACCGAGTGATTTCGTAGAGTGTTCGGATTATTCGGGAGCATCGGTCGGATTCACTCGGACCGGCACCCGGAACGATTCGTGACACCGATTACAGCTATTCGCCAAGCCGACCACTGCGGTTTGGGCAGCCGGGTAATCCTTTTTCGCAGCGGCGCGGGCCACCTTCGACCCTGCTTCCCTCATCTCAGCGGCACGAGTCATCCACAGCGGTTGCGCTTGCCGATTTTGCGGCGGACGAATCATCAACAAATTCGCAGACTCGGCGACGAGCAACGACTGCCCGCGAATAAACACCCACGTGTCCGCATCGGCAGGCTGTTGCTTCAGGTTGCGAACCAAGCCGTCAAAGTTCGCCTTGGCCAGTCCGGCCATGACCAGCCGGGTTTCGGCGACAGGTTCCGGCTTCGCCGCCCCGATTGGCTGCGAAATCAAAGGCTGTGTGGACAGCAACACGCCACCCAGCACCAGTATCATCAAGAAACGCACCATGTTCCAAACCCTCACAGCGAGTCCACCACAGAATTAAGTCCGGTTCGGGATCTCGACTTGGATTTCGTCACCAACAATGTGAACGGGGTAGCAGCCGGTTTTGATTTTTGGGTTGTCGCACCACGCGCCGTCCGAGAGTCGAAATCGCCAATGGTGAAACGGGCAGGTCACCACGCCGTCTCCAATGAATCCACCGGACAACGATGCGCCCGCATGGGGGCACCTGTCGTCGATGGCAAAGTATTTGCCATCGACCAGAAACACGGCGACATCTTTTTGATTTAGTTCGACGACGATGCTACTGCCGTCGGGAATGTCACCGACTGTTGCGATCGGAACACGCTGGGACACACCCACACTCACTTTCATTGGTCATGGCTGAGTGAGCATCGTGTGCGTAGGTTGGGGAATGTTTCGCTCAATTCGCAATTGGTTTCGTGCCCTGATAGGGGCACCGGATTGTAGCCACGGGTGGAGCGAAGCGCAACCCGTGGACTGTTGCTCTCAAGTAATTCGCCCTGAAGGGGCGAAGGAATTCCTCTGCCCCTTCAGGGCAGTCGAGAGTTCCGAGATTCTGTTCCACGGGTTACGCGAAACGCTTCACCCGTGGCTACATTCCGTGACCCCTATCGGGGCCATCAAACCAGAAACAATTCCTCACCAACACGTTTGACGTTCACCCGTGATAGACCGGATACCCAATAGCCCATCATAGACCTATCTTACCGGGGTTGAGTTGGAATTCCCGGAGTCCTGCCCCCATGCTCGAAGTCGAAACGAAATATCGGATCAGTGATTGGACCCCGTTGAAGGCGGCCTTGACGCAATGGGCGGCTGTCCATGTCGAGACCCGGAAGGATGCCGACCATTATTTCAACGCGCCCGACCGCGACTTTGCAATTACTGATGAAGCGTTCCGCATCCGTCGCATCGGGGTGCGGAATTTCTTGACGTACAAAGGGCCGAAACGGGACAAGCAAACCAAAAGCCGGACCGAACTCGAACTCTCGATTGCCGACGGCCCGGAAGCGGCGACGACTGCGGTGAAGATGCTGACTCACCTCGGCTATCGACCCGTGGCCGTGGTGACCAAGACGCGAGAAGTGTATCGGTTTCAGCGCGATGGCTTCAGAATCGAAGCGTGTTTCGACGACGTGGGTTCGATCGGGCGGTTCGTCGAACTCGAAATTCAGGCAGAAGAAGCGGATTACGAGAATGCAAAAACAGTATTGCTCGCCACCGCAACCGCCCTCGGGCTTCAGGAGCAAGAACGCCACTCGTACCTGGAATTGCTACTCACCCAACCGATGCCCACACCCGCCCCGCGTGGGTAATTCCGTGAGAGCCAACCGATGACCGCCCCGCCAATTTTGCACACCATTGCCGAAACCCGCAGCGCCGTTGCCGCTGTCCGTGCTACGAAGCGGACCGTCGCGTTGGTGCCGACGATGGGCGCTTTGCATGAAGGGCACGCGGCGTTGATTCGTGCGGCGAAGCAGCAGTGTGATTTTGTCATCGTCTCGATCTTCGTGAACCCGACGCAATTTGGCCCGAACGAGGACTTCGCCAAGTATCCGCGCACCCTCGAAGCCGATCGGATTCTGAGTGGCGAAGCGGGTGCCGATTGCCTGTTCGTGCCGTCGGCGGAGGAAATGTACCCCGAGTTCAGCGTGACTTTTGTGGACGTGTCGAAGTTGGATGGCGTGCTGTGTGGCGCGTCCCGACCGGGGCACTTTCGTGGCGTGTGTACCGTCGTGATGAAGCTGTTCAACATTGTCGCACCAGACGTTGCGGTTTTCGGGGCGAAGGATGCGCAGCAAGCCCGTATCATTCGGCAAATGGTGCGCGATCTCAACGTGCCGGTCACGGTGCAAGTTGAACCCACGGTGCGGGAGGCAGACGGGCTAGCGATGAGTTCGCGGAATCGGTATTTGAGCGCCGAACATCGAGCGATCGCGCCGCATATTTACACGACATTGCAAAGTGTGCGGGAGCGAGCGATGGCAGGGGAGTGGGACGTTGCACGGCTCGAATCGGCACTCGCCGCACAGTTGGAAACCATCCCCGGCGCAAGAATCGACTATGCTCGCGTTGTTGACAACGAGACTCTACAACCGATCACCCGACTCGAACGGCCCGCACTGATGGCCGTGGCAATCTACCTAGGCACGACGCGGTTGATTGATAACGTGACGATTCCTTAACCTGCACCCGCACACCCCGAGCGTGCCGATGTCCCACCCGTTGTACGGTCCCGAAATCCGGGAAATGTTGCTGGAACACAACACCGAGGGACTGCGCGCGATCTGCGACACACTCCACCCCGCCACGGTCGCGGAAGCGCTGGACGACGAGTTCACGCCGGAACAAATCTGGGAAGTCCTCAGCCCGAGCGACATCCGCACCCAAGCTGCGATTTTTGAATACCTGCCGAACGCACGCCAAGTAGCAATGGTCGAAGGAACCGCGCGGCCCCAGGTCGGCCAACTCATCGGCAAAATGTCCCACGACGACCGCGTCGATCTGTTACGCCGACTGTCCGGTCGGGTGAAAGAATCCCTGTTGCGTCTGGTCGATGAAGCCGACCGCCGCGACATGGCCACCCTGTTCACTTACGACGAGGACACCGTCGGCGCGTTGATGACGACCGACTACGCTTGGCTGCCGCCGACGCTAACCGCCGCCGAAGCGATCGACCAACTCCGCCAACAGGCCCCGGACCGCGAAACGATTTATTACATCTACGTCCTCGATGAAGCCGCCCGGCGTCCGGATGGTGCTGTTGCGCCGCGTAAATTGCTGGGTATCATCTCGCTCCGTGACTTGATCCTCGCGCCCCGTCATGCCCTGGTTCGGGACTTGATGGAACACGAATTGGTATCGCTGAAAATCCAAGATCACCAGCAAAAGGCTGCCGAAATACTGGCCCGCTATGACTTCATCGCCGTGCCGGTGCTAGACGATTCCGGCGGCTTGGTCGGCATCGTGACGCACGACGACGTGATCGACGTGATTACCCAAGAAGCCACCGAAGACTTGCAACGCCAAGGCGGTGTTAGCCCGATTGGTGAAGAGTATTTGCAAGCCAGTTTCTATCGGCTGTGGCGTAGTCGAGCGTTCTGGTTGTCGCTCCTGTTCATCGCCGAGTTGCTGACGTTTTGGGTGATGACCTACTTTGAAGATGCGATTGCAACCGTCGTGGTTCTGAGTTTGTTCGTGCCGTTGTGCATTTCCACGGGTGGCAACTCCGGCTCGCAAGCGGCAACGCTGGTCACTCGTGCCCTGGCGCTGGGGCAGATTACCCCGCGCGATTGGCGACGGGTGTTGCGGCGCGAAGTGCTGATGGGATTGGCGCTGGGTTTCACCCTCGGTGTCATCGGGTTCTTCCGCGGCACCCTGACGCCACCGGACACCCGCAGCGGGCCACGAACCGTGAACGAGTCCTTCATCGCGCAAGTTCCGTCGCACCAAAAACTGGACGCCACAACGCTGGCCCATGATGAAAACCGGATCGAGGTTGTTTTGCCCGCCGGCGTGGCGCTCACCCGTTCGCTGGCCGCGAGTCAACGAGTTCGGTTACCTGCCAACGCCGAGCTACCGGAACCCCGCTTGGACGGGGACACCCTGACGTATACCTTCCCCAGCAAATGCGAAGTCCGTACTAAGCCGGTTGACCCGTGGGATCTCGGGAAAGTCGTGGGCGTTTCCGTGATGGGGATTTGCCTGTGGGGCACCCTGATCGGTTCGATGCTACCGCTCTTCTTCAAGTGGCGTGGGATCGACCCCGGCTTGGCATCCAGCCCGTTCGTCGCCACGGCAGTCGATGTGACGGGGATTGCAATTTTCTTCTCAATCGCCAGCGTCTGGCTGCTTTAACAGGCGGGGCTATTCTGTGCTACCAAGGGGAGTCACCTGCGATGTCGCTGCGCTCAACCCCAGGCTAATCGCTGCGACCCCTACCGGGGTCGTCGAGAAGGGGGTGACGGATACCTGGGGTGTCGCTGCGCTCAACCCCAGGCTAATCGCTGGCATCCCTACCGGGATGCCTCAGGTTGTTCCTAACTCGACGGGATGTTCCGGATTGGTTTTTATCCCGAAGGGATTACAGCCATTAGCCTGGGGTCGCGTTTCGCGCACCCCAGGAAACTGTCCCCCCATTTCCTCGACTCCGGAGGAGTCGCAGCGCGCGGTGTAACCTCTCACGCAGATCGAATCACGACACGGCTGCGTGTTCGTATTCCACTGACACGACTTCACGGCGTAACAAAAGTAGGTACAACACTCACGCTGAATTCCATTGACAACCCCAACTTCCGATCAGCTTAGTGTGAACCCCTGCCATGTCGTGTTTTGATAAATTGCACAGGAGTGTAATAATGCGTCGATGCTTAACCCTCATAGTCTTCGTTTTAGTCACGGGGTGTTCGGACACGCCGCGGGTGATCGTTCCTGCGAAGGCGGTGCCCGTCGTCGAGGCCACAAAAGGTGGGGTCGAGTTACCGGCAATGAAGGCGCCGGAGAAATCCGAACCCGCCGCGATGGAGTTGGTCAAGGCCGCGCTAAATGCCCACACCGCGAACAAGCCGAACGACGTGAACAAGTTCAAAACCGTGAAGTTCCTACGTGGCGGGTTCATCCGGTCGCTGGATCAACAAACACTTCCGCAAGCGTGGACGATTCACGCCACATGGCCGTCACAATACCGCGTCCAGGCGGAACTGTCGGGGAATCAAATCGTCACACTCGGTTGGAACGGCACGACGGGTTGGCGCTCGGTTTCCGTCGCCGGTAAGGGGCCACCCACCGTGAAGATGTCGTCGAGTGAAGTCGAAGACTTCCAACTCGATGTCACCGGCGAATGGCTCTGGCTGTTGTTCCCGTTCACCGATCCGGAAACAATTGTCACAAGTGCCCCGACTACGATCATCAACGGCAAGACATCGCCCGGTGTTCGTATCTGGCACCCGAAATTGTCCCCCGCGATCGTCCACTTCGACCCCGATACCAAACTCCTGCTGATGATTACCTACGAAGGCCGCGAGAGCGGGCGCAAGGTCATCAAGGAGTTTGACATGCTCGAACACAAAGAGTTTGAAGGCGTCAAATTCCCCGTGCGCATGGCCCAAAAAGCCAACGGCGAACAGTACGCCGAGTGGACCCTCAACACGCTGGAATCCAAACCCAGCCACGACGCGAAGCTGTTCGAGGGGCCGTAGGTTCGGTCAATTCAGCCGGTTGTAGCGATTGACCGGATGGTGCTGACCCGCAATGCTGATCGTTGTGACCCCGACAATCCGAGTGTTGGTTCCAGGAAAGCCAAACGGTCGATGCATTTCGGTGGTGATTTTCTTGCACGGATGCGGTTTGCCATGTCCCCGAACCCTACAAGTCGCCTGTCGTACCTGCGCCACGCATTAACAGTGCGTGGTGTGGAGGCTGCGCGAGTCGATGAACCTGTTGCCGAAGCAGACGAGTTTTCGCCTCCATCATCAGACTCTGACGATCGACCGTCCGCATGGCTGAATGCCTTCGTGGGGCTGGGGGATTGGACGTTGTTTTCGTACCGGGCCGTCAGCGGGCTTTTCTCGCGGCATTTGAAGTTGAAGGAACTCTTGGGCGTTTGCGTCGATGTCGGTGTGAGTAGCGTCGGGGTCGTGGTTATCACGGGGTTGTTCATCGGCATGGTGCTGGCGGTTCAAGCGTACAACCAGTTCCACATGATCGGCCTGGACACGTCCATCGGCGCCGTGATTCATATGTCGATCGTGCGCGAACTCGGCCCGGTGCTGGCGGCCGTGATGTTGGCCGGGCGGGTGGGCACGGCGATGGCGGCACAACTGGCTACGATGCGAGTCACGGAGCAAATTGATGCGTTGGCTTGCCTGGGTGTGGACCCAGTGAAGTTTCTCGTCGGGCCGCGATTTCTCGGCTGTGTGTTGGTGATTCCACTGCTCACAATCATTGCCGATGCGTTCGGCGTGCTGGGCAGTTCGCTGATCTGTCTGAAGGTGTTCCACATCGACGAGTTCCACTATTGGCGGCACACCGCGAACTTCGTGAAGCTGTGGGACTTGTTCGTCGGGCTGGGAAAGTCGGTCGTGTTCGGCGGCGTGTTGTCGCTCATTTGTTGTCACCGTGGGTTCAATAGCCGCGCCGGGGCCGAGGGCGTTGGGCGGGCCGCGACTGAAGGCTTCGTCCTTTCGTTCGTGGCGATTTTGGTAATTGATTTCGTGATGGCGATGCTCACCAACGCGGTCGCGGCAATCATCTGGCCCGGTGGGGGCGGTCGCGTCGCATGACCAACGCAACACCGCTCATTCAGCTTGTGAACGTCTCCATCCGGTTCGGACGGCAGCAGGTGTTGTCAAACATCTCGTTGGACGTGCTCCCGCACCAAACAATGGTGTTGATCGGCGAGAGCGGGTGCGGGAAATCGGTCACGCTGAAGCTCATCGTCGGGCTGTTGCAACCGACCGAAGGGGACGTGTTGTTTGAAGGCAAGTCCGTGCAGAGTATGTCCGAACGGGAACTGACCGCGATGCGGTTACGAGTCGGGTTTGTGTTCCAAGGGGCCGCGCTCTTTGATAGCTTGAACGTGTTAGAAAACGTCGCGTTCGGGCTGCGTGCCAAGGGCGGGTTTACCGAGAGCGACGTTCGCCAACGGGTGCGGGAAAAGTTACGGGAAGTCGGCCTACCCCCGACGGCGGAAACGAAAATGCCTGCGGAGCTTTCCGGCGGGATGCGGAAGCGGGTCGGGCTAGCGCGGGCGCTGGCACTCGAACCCGATGTGATGCTTTATGATGAACCGACCACCGGCCTCGATCCGATTATGACCGATGTGATTAACGAGTTAATCTTGCAAACGCGGTCCCGCCGCCCGGTGACGAGTTTGGTCGTCACCCACGAGATGCGAACCGTCCACAAAGTCGCGGATCGGGTGGTGATGCTGTACCCGTTCACCCGCCTGCAAGCCGGGGAATCGCAGGTACTCTATGACGGACCGCCGCAACGATTGCTGACGAACTTGAACCCGCGCGTCCGCCAGTTCGTCGAAGGCGAAGCCCGCGACCGGCTGTCCGAACTGCGTGGCGAAGTGGACGTGACATTGAGTTGATTCTCCGCCAGCGATGGGGGGTCTTGACTTCCAGCCGAATCGTATCGGTAGGCAGTCTTCGACCCCCCTTAATCCCCCCGCACGCGGGGGGAGACAGGAATTGGGTCTGGCTCCCTCCCCGTTTGCGGGGAGGGGTGGGGTCGAACCGGCCACCCCTAACCCTGTGTGGGGTCGATGAAGAGTCAAACCACGACGAGGTTCGATCATGGCCGAACGAACGACGCGCATCCGGTTGGGCATCTTTGTCGCCGGGGCGTTGATCGCGCTGATGGCGCTCGTCATCCTCTTTGGCGGGGCGCCGAACGTCTTTTCCAACCGCAGCAAGTACACCCTGTTGTTCCCGGAAGCACCGGGGGTTGGCATCGGCACGCCGGTGCGGAAGTCGGGCGTGCGGATCGGCGACGTGACGAAAATCGACCTCGACGAGAACACCGGGCAGGTGCGGGTGTCGGTCGAACTGGAGCGAAAGTACCTCCCGCGACTCGGCGAAGAACCTACCATTAGCCGTGGCCTGTTGAGTGGTGACACGACGATTGATTTCGTGCCGAAAGTCGAAGCGATCGGCGTGAACCTGAGTCGTGGCGAACCGTATGCGGCCAACGCGGAAATCGTCGGCCTCGCGCCGATTAGTGCGCGGTCGTTGCTGAAGGGCGCCTCCGATGTGTTGCCGACGGCCCAGGATAACATTGCCAAAGTCGTGGCCAGCATTCAACGGTTCGAGCAAGCGGTGCCCAAGGTGGAGCGGGCCATCGACGAGTTCGCCGAACTGGCCCGCAGTGGTCGAGAGTTTGTCCCGGAGTTACGCCAGACCAACATCAAGGTTCAGAATCTACTGGGGGTGGCGACCCCCGAAGATCCGAAGGACGAGCCGGTCAATGTTCGCGCCATGATGAAGCAAATCATCGAACTGCTTCAAGCGGTGCGACCCGTTGCGGATGACATCCGAGCACTGTTGAAAGCCAACGGGCCGGAGATTACCAAGACCCTGACCGCCGTTCGCCAGACTTCGGAAAGCGCGAACGATTTGCTGAATCCGGAGAACCGCAAAGCGATCAGCGCGACCATTAAGAACGCCCAAACCGGGACCGACGACCTCATCAAGAGCATCCGCATCGTCACGCTGCTAGTCGATCAAGCCGAGAAGACCGTGAAGGAAGTGAATGCCCGCGTTGCCCAGTCCGAGAAGATTTTGAGCACTGCTGCGCGGGTCGCCGACAACGCGGAGCGGATCACGAAACCGCTTGCCGACAACTCCGGGCAGATCGTGCAAGGGGTGGACCAAACGATCAAGAACTTGAACCTCGCCGCCGAGCAGTTGAGCAAAGCGCTGGGTGAAGTGCGGATCACACTCGCCACGGTCAACCGTGGCGATGGCACCGTTCAAAAGGCACTCACCGACCCGACGCTGTACAACAACCTGAACGAGACGACGGTGAACGTAGCCCGCGTCATGGTGCGGATCGAACGGATTGCGAAAGACCTCGAAGTGTTCGCGGACAAGGTCGCCCGCAAGCCGGAAACCATCGGCATCGGCGGGGCGTTGCGACCCAGCACCGGGTTGAAAGAATCACCGCTGGCACCACTACCCCCGTCCGCGCCGCTGCCAATCGCACCGACGTTGCCACTGGCACCGGGCATGAACCAACCCCAACCTTTGGCGCCGATCGCGCCCGTGCCGTTTAGCCCGGCTGGCTTACAACCCCAAACAGTCTACCGCCCCATCACGCCACCACCGAGCGATTTGCCGCCGAGGCAATAAAAAGAGAACCCAACATGCCGTTATTCGGGGCGCACTTTTCGATTGCGGGTGGCTTGTATCACGCTGCTGACACGTGCTTGGAGTACCAGTGCCAGACGTTTCAACTGTTCACGAAAAATGCGAGCCAGTGGGCGGCGAAACCGCTCACGTCGGACGATGTCACGACGTTCAAAGCCGCCGTGAAGTTGGCAAAAGCGAAGTTCGTGACGGCGCACGATTCGTACCTCATCAACCTCGCCGCGACGGACGACGGGCTGTTTGCCAAATCGGTGGATGCGTTCGTGATCGAACTCGAACGCGCCGAGGCACTCGGGCTGAGTTACCTCGTCACGCATCCCGGTGCCCACGTCGGCAGTGGGGATGATGCCGGGCTGCTTCGCGTCAAACAGGGGTTGGATGAAGCCCACCGGCGATGCCCTGGGTTCAAAGTGAAAGTGCTTCTCGAAACAACGGCGGGGCAGGGAACCACACTTGGCTGGAAGTTCGAGCACCTTGCCACGATTTTTGACACCGTGGAAGAACCGGAACGGCTGGGCGTGTGTCTCGACACCTGCCACGTGTTCGCCGCCGGGTACGACATTCGCACGCCAGAGACTTACGCGGCCACGATGCAAACCTTCGACGACATCATCGGCTTGAAGCAAATCAAGGTGTTCCACGTCAACGACAGCTTGAAAGCGTTCGGTAGTCGGGTCGATCGGCACGCGGGGATCGGGTTGGGGCATATTGGCGAGGAAGCGTTCCGGTTGTTGGTGACCGATCCGCGATTCGCCAAACTGCCGATGATCCTGGAAACGCCGAAGGAAGACGCGGATGGTGGGCTGATGGATCCGGTGAACCTGCGGAAGTTGCGCGGGTTTGTCACCGCACAAAGCCCATAAGAAAAGCCCATGAACGATCGTTCATGGGCTTTCGGGGTATCTTTGCCGAATCACCTAACATTCCTAAGTTACTAACACTTCACTGCCTCTCCGGCACGCTTTCGAGGTTTCGCATGGCTGGTCGTTTGATTCGTCCGTTTACTGTGTTGCCGTGTCTTCCCGCGCGATTGCAGCCGCTGCAAAAACTGGCGTACAACTTGTGGTGGTGTTGGAACGCGGATGCCGTGGCGCTGTTCCGGCGGGTCGATCCGGACTTGTTTGAATCGCTCGATCACAGCCCGGTGCGGTTGCTTTCTAGTACCGCCCAAACGCGGTTTGAAGAGCTAGCCAAGGACGACGGCTTTCTCGCGGACATGGACCACGTCTCGAAGCACCTCGACGATTACCTCGCGTCCAAGACGTGGTTCAGTGAAACTTACGGCGCCGTGACGGATCCCCGGATCGCATACTTCTCGATGGAATTCGGCATCCACGAGAGCGTGCCGGTTTACTCGGGTGGCCTTGGTGTGTTGGCCGGGGACCATTTGAAGAGTGCGTCCGACCTCGGGTTGCCGCTCATGGGCGTCAGCATGATGTACCGCGAAGGGTACTTCCGCCAGTATCTGAACCTCGACGGCTGGCAACAAGAACGCTACCCCGAGAACGACTTCTTCAACCTGCCGTTGATCGCCGAGACGAACGCCGACGGCAAGCCGATTCTGGTCCCGGCACCGTTGCCGGGCCGCGACGTGATGTTGAAGATTTGGCGCATTCAAGTGGGCCGGGTGCCGCTGTACTTGCTCGACGCGAACATCCCCGAAAACCGCCCCGAAGACCGTGGCATCACGTCGCAGTTGTACGGCGGGGACACGCACACCCGGATTCAACAGGAAATCATCCTCGGCATCGGCGGGTTGCGGGCGCTGCGGGCGATCGGCAAGGAACCGACCGTGTGCCACATGAACGAAGGCCACGCGGCCTTCGTCAGCTTGGAGCGAATTCGCATCTTGATGACGGAGAAGAAGCACGACTTCGCAACCGCCGCCGAAGCCGTGAAAGCGGGCACTTGCTTCACCACGCACACCCCGGTGCCGGCGGGCAACGACTCCTTCCCGCCCGCGATGATTGAGCAATACCTGGGCGGGTACATCTCGCAACTCGGCATCGACCGGGCACAGTTCTACGCACTCGGGCGACAACATCCGGCCAACGAAACCGAGCCGTTCGGCATGACCGTGCTGGCGCTCAAGCTCGCCAACACCAGCAACGGCGTGAGCAAGCTGCACGGCAGCGTGTCACGGAAGATGTGGAACGACATTTGGCCGACGTTGCCGACCAACGAGGTGCCAATCGGGTCGATTACCAATGGTGTGCATACGCAAAGCTGGCTCGCCCCGGAGATGGGCAAACTCTTCGAGCGTTACCTCGGGATTCAGTGGGACGCCAAGCCGGTTGACTTTGCGGTCTGGAAAAAAGTGGACTCGATTCCTGACGCCGAGTTGTGGCGGACGCATTCCAAGTGCCGCGAAAAACTGATCGGCTTTGCCCGCCAGCGATTGAAATTGCAACTCACTCGTCGCGGTGCGCCGCCGTCCGAAATTCACGCCGCCGAAGAAGTGCTGGACCCCGAAGCGTTGACGATCGGCTTCGCGCGCCGGTTCGCCACGTATAAGCGTGGTGATTTGATTTTCCGCGACGCCGAACGACTGTCGCGGCTTCTGAACGAAGCCAAACGCCCGGTCCAGTTCATCTTCGCGGGGAAGGCGCACCCGAAGGACACGGGCGGGAAGGAACTCATTGCCCGCGTCGTGCAACAATCCCGCAAGGCGGAGTTCCGCAAGCACGTGGTCTTCATCGAAGACTACGACATGAACGTCGCCCGCCACTTGGTTCACGGCGTCGATGTCTGGTTGAACAACCCACGCCGACCGTTGGAAGCTTCGGGCACGAGCGGCATGAAAGTGTCCGTGAACGGCGGGTTGAACTGTTCGATTCTCGACGGCTGGTGGGTCGAAGGGTACGACGGCGACAACGGCTGGGCGATCGGTGCGGGCGAAGAGTACACCGACTTGACGTACCAAGACGAAGTCGAAAGCCGGCTGCTGATCGAGTTGGTCGAACGCGATGTGATGCCGATGTTCTACCAGCGGGATGAGGAAGGGTTGCCCCGTGCGTGGCTGCGACGGATGAAGCGGGCTATCTCGACGCAAGTGCCGGTGTTCAACACGAACCGCATGGTCGAAGAGTATTTTGAAACCTGTTATCTCCCAAGTCATCATCGGTCGCAGACACTTTCCGCCAACGGCTTGAAACCGGCGGGCGAACTC
Source organism: Fimbriiglobus sp. (assembly GCA_043785105.1). GTDB lineage: Bacteria > Planctomycetota > Planctomycetia > Gemmatales > Gemmataceae > Fimbriiglobus. The sequence continues at coordinate 5,103 of JAYVXO010000087.1, read as the reverse complement.
GCGGAGTGGCGTCGGAAAATCGGACAGTCCTGGAACCAAATCCGCGTCGAAAGCGTCCAAGCCCCGACGACGGAAATCCTGCGGGTGGGTGCCGAATTCGCCGTCAGCGCCCAAGTCAACCTCGGCACCTTGACACCCGCCGATGTCGATGTGCAGTTGTGTAGCGGGTTGCTCGATTCGATGGGCCAGATCGTGGATGCCCAAGCCACGAGCCTCGTGGCGACAACCGCGAACGGGTCCAGCGTGACGTACACCGGGAGCATGACGTGTCAGGCGAGCGGGCAGTTCGGGTTCACGGTCCGCGTGTTACCGAAGCACGCCAACTTGCCACACTCCTACGAGCCATCACTCGTAACTTGGGGCTAATTCACACACTTACCTCACCGGCACTGGGTTGATTCCTGGGTGCCGGTGAGGTGGTAATATGCCCATAAATACAGTGTTTCCAGACGATACCCGGTGATTATTTGATTGATCCTGTTTTTGCGATTGAAGAACCCGATTGATTTCGATCCTTTCACTGAAACGTGCTTGACATCTTGTCTAAATTCTCCATAGATACCTTATCTATTGTTGTCTATTGTACCCATTTCGTCTAAGTTGCCTGACTTTCAATTTTCACACGACACGGCAACCTTGGATGGTTTTGGATGCGAACGGCGATTGTTTGTCTCAGATGTTCATCTGACGAATTGTACCCTCCCCCTCATTCTGCGAGCTTTTGTTATGGCTGACGCCTTCGGTTACTTCTTGAATCGTGCGAAAAAATTGATGCGGAATCCTGGCATGCAAAAGACATCGCAAGAGGCCAAAGCGTGCCTTGATGTTTTGACGCTCGAAAGCCGAATCGTCCCGACCGGGAATTACTCGGGCGTTGTGTTCCAGGATTACAACGGCAACGGCGTCCGAGATCTAGCGAACACCGTCAAGAACACCAGCACAGTCGGCACGACGAACTTGGCGGTCGATCGCGGGCTGGGCGGCGTGGTGGTGACGGCCTACGATGCGTCCGGGACGGCGAAGGGCAGTGCGACAAGCAAGAGCGACGGCACGTACACGCTGGCGAGCACCGGCACCGGCCCTTACCGAATCGAATTTGCCACAGCCAGTTTTCCCACCAACTTCACGGTCGGGCCGATCGGCCCGGACAACGGGTCGAACGTCCAATTCTTGCCCGATGGTGGAAGCGCGACCGTCAACCTCGGGCTGTTCATTGGCACGGACTATCTCAAAGACAACCCGACGCTCGTGGCCGGTCGGCTGGTCTTCGGCGACCCGGCGGGGGCGAACAAGAACACCCCCGCCCTCGTGACGTTCCCCTACAACGCTGGTGCGAACGGCGCCACGAACACCGACTACGACAACCCTACCGCCACGACGTTGGTGACGGTGGATAAAGTCGGGGCGATTTATGGACTCGCCCAGAATCCCGAAACCGGCACCCTCTATGCCTCGGCTTACACGAAGAAGCACTCCGGCTGGGGGCCAGGGGGGCCGGGCCAGATTTACGCCGTGAACCCGACGACGGGCGTCGTCACGAACTTCGTGAACCTCGACACGATCTTCGGGGCGGGCACGACCGGCGGCGCCGCACTCGCAACGGCTCGCGGCGCAGTCGGCTACGATTACGACCGCGACAGTGGCAACACCGGGTGGGATGCCGTTGGCAAATCGGGGTTCGGCGGCTCGGCCCTTTCGCCGGACGGATCGACGCTGTACGTCATCAACCTCGCCGACCGGAACATCTATGCAATCCCGACGAGCGGGCCACTTACCAACGTCACAATTCAGCGGCAACTGATTCCGTTGAACGCACCGGGCGCGACGGGTGTGAATCCTGGCGACGATCTTCGCCCGTTTGCAATTACGTATTACCGGGGCCAACTCTACGTCGGGATCGTGAACACCGGGGAAAAGACTGGCGTTGGTGCGGCGGCTGATTTACACAGTTACGTGTACACCGTGAACCCGACAACGCTCGCGTTCAGTGCGGCGCCCGTCTTCACGGTTGCGGACCTGACATTCACTCGCGGCTTCGCTGCCAACGGGTTTGGTGGCAACCCGACGGGGAATTGGCAAGGTTGGCGGAACACGTTCGCTAGCAAAGGCACCGCAGGTGTCTACGCCCAGCCGATGCTCAGTTCGATTGTGTTTGATGTTAACGGGAACATGACACTTGGCTTCCGCGACCGGGGTGCGGATCAGTTTGGTTTCTTCACTCTCGACGACCCTGCTTCAAATGCCCGGTTTGAAGGTGTGGCTGCCGGGGATAACCTGTTCGCTGAACTTACGACGCCGAATAATTTGGCCAGCGGCTGGACGCTGGAGAATAACGGCAAAACTGCCAATTTCACTGGGCTGTCTGCCGGCAACGGGCAAGGCCCTGGGGGGGGGGAGTTTTTCTTCGACACGTTCAGTAGTTTCCACCAGGAAATCGCAACCGGAGCCGCAATTCAGTTGCCCGGTTATCCGGACGTGGTGAGCACAGGTATCGACGTGGGCCTGGACGTGCGGACGAACGGTGTGATGTGGTTGGGCCTGAACGGCAGCACAGGCGTGGGCAACAAACTCAAAGCTTACAACCTGTATCAAAACACGGCATCGGGTAACACGCCCACAGGTCGAGCGGACTTTGGCAAATCGAACGGCCTGACCAACCTCACCGTGATTGCCGATCCGGCGCCGCTCGAAATCGGCAATTACGTCTGGGTGGACACGAACGGGAACGGGATTCAAGACGCCAACGAAGCTCCGGTATCGGGGTTGTCCGTCGAGCTTTGGGATCTCGGTGCCGACGGTGTGGCGGGCGGTAGTGGTGCGAATGCCGACACCCAGTTGGGTGTTGCCGCCACCACGAACGCCGCCGGTCAGTATTACTTCTCCGGCTTCAACAACGTTGCCGGCAAGTCGTACTACGTCGGCGGGTTGAACATCCTGCCGAACCACAACTACCAAGTCCGCATTCCGAACGCCACGAGCAAAGCGGCGGGTTTACAGCAAGCGCCCGTTACCGGACTGAATCCGACATTCCCATTTAACGATGGCACCACGGATGGCGTCATCCGGGACTCGAACGCGATCGTCGATGTCGATGGCACAACCGGCTTGATTAACATCACGACGGGTGTTCGCGGAGCGAACAGCCACAACTACGACGTGGGCTTTGCGACCTTGTTGCCATTCCTGGGCAACGAAGTTTGGGAGGACGTCAACAACAACGGCCAGTACGACGCGGGCACGGACAAGTTGCTGCAAAACATCACCGTGAATCTGTTGGACGCGACGGGGGCGTTCCTCAAGTCTCAAGTGACCGATGTCAACGGCAAGTATTTGTTCTCCGGCCTCGCAGCGGGCACGTACCGCGTTGAAATTGTGACGCCGGCGGGGTTCACCTCCAGCACGGGTAACGGCTCCTCGAAGCTGCTCTCCGCGACCGGCGCGTATGAACCCGGCACGGCCCTCGACGCCCAAAACCAGTTCGACCACGGCACGAATACCGCCGGCGTTGGGAGTAACATCCGGACGGCGGTTGTTCAAGTCTTTGCTTACGGCAACGCCGGGAACCCGGACAGTGATTCGCTCGGCACCGCAGGCGCGGGCAACCTGCGGCAAGACTTCGGCTTGGTGCGCACCTTTAGCCTCGGGAACCGGGTTTGGTTGGACGCCAACAACGACGGGCTGCTAAATAACGCCGAAGCGGGTATCGGGAACGTGACCGTGCGTCTGTTGGATGCGAGCGGAACCGCAATCCTCGACGCCACAGGCGCCGCCGTGACCGTGTTAACCGACACCAATGGGTACTACCGATTCGATAACCTCGCTCCGGGAACGTATCGGGTCGAAGTGGCAAACAGTGGCGTCATTACGTCGCTGCGAAGCAGCACCGGACTGGTTGGCATCGCTGGAAGTTCCGGGCCATACGAAGGCGCCGCAACGCCAAGCCCGGACACGAATATTGACAGCGACGACAACGGCACACTCGTCGGCGGGAACTACCGCAGCGGGGTCGTGACACTCGGGCCAAGTAACGTTGAACCGACCAACGAAGCCGACCTCGGCCCAGGTGGCCAAGGCACGGTGGACGCGCAAGCCAACCTCACCGTTGATTTCGGCTTCTTCCGCCCGATGTCCTTGGGCAACCGCGTTTGGATTGACGCCAACAACAACGGCAAGTTCGACACTGGCGAGGCCAACGCCCCTGCGGGTGTGGTCGTGAATCTGTTGGACAGCGCCGGGGTGCCGGTACTCGACCCCGCAACCAGCCTTGCGATCACGACGCTAACGAACGCCACCGGCAACTACCTGTTCACTGGCTTGAACCCCGGCCAGTACAAGGTCGGGATCGACAAGACGAACTTCCTGGCCGGCGGTAAACTGCTCGGCTTCACGAGTAGCACGGGTGGTGGCAACGGCTCCACAACGGGACCGAACGAGCCGATTGCAGTTCTCGCCGGTGACAACGCCGACAGCGGTACCGTCAACGGCACGCTCACGACGGGCGGGGTGATTTCGGCGACCGTCACGCTGGTCAACGGGACCGCCACCGTCAACGAGACGGGTGGAAATACGACCCCCGGCATCGTGGACGCCACCGCCGACAACGACAGCGAACTGACCGTGGACTTCGGCTTCATCCCGGTACTATCGCTCGGTAACCGCGTGTGGAACGACCTGAACAACAACGGCAAGTTCGATACGGGCGAACCGGCCATCAGCGGCCTGACCGTGCGGTTGCTGGACTCGACTGGTACCCCCGTTCTGAACGGGGTGGGGGTGGCGATCACCACCATCACCAACGCGACCGGGAATTACCTGTTCACGAATTTGACCGCCGGTAAGTACATCGTCGAAGTGGCTCCGCCGGCGGGCTTCGTCAGCAGCACGGGCGTGCAAGGTTCGACCAACGGTGCGTTTGAACCGGGCGTTGGTGTGGGTGGCACGTCGGACAACAGCGACCACGGCACCAGCGTCGGCAGCTTCTTCGCCCCGACGGGGATTCGCAGTGGCGTGATTAATCTGCAACCGGGCACCGCCACGACGGGTGAACCCGTCACGCCGGGGATCACGGACCCGGCGTTGGACGCGAACAGCGAGACGACGGTG
>JAYVXO010000086.1:0-18880 GCA_043785105.1 Fimbriiglobus sp. | reverse complement strand
GGCCTACGACAACGGCACCTCGGTCGAAACGAATCTCGCGTTCCTGCGGAACTACAGCAAGCACATGGTCGGCCGCGACGGGCGCTTGATCCCGATGATCGCCTGCCTCGGCAATCACGAAGTGAACGGCGGCTTCGGCACGAAGCGCGAGAAGGCTCCGTTCTTTTACGCGCTCTTCGACGGCCTCTATCCGGACACCGGCTACGCGACGCTCGACTTCGGCGACTATCTGAGCCTCGTGCTGCTCGACACCGGCCACACGTCGACGGTCGAAGGGGATCAGACCGACTGGCTCGAACGGGAACTCCGCGCCCGCCGCGCTCACCCGCATGTGATGGTCGTGAACCACGTCCCGGCGTATCCGTCGGCCCGAAGCATGGGCACCGACAAGGTCGCCGGCACCGGGGCCGATCAGCGCCGGCACTGGGTGCCGCTCTTCGAGAAGTACCGCGTGCCGGTCGTGCTCGAACACCACGACCACACCTTCAAGCGGACCCACCCCCTGAAGGGCGGCGTCGTGAACAAAGAGACCGGCATCGTGTACTTGGGCGACGGTTCCTGGGGTCAGTTGCGCATCCCCAAGCCCGCCGAACTCCGCCCCTACTTGGCCGAAGTCAGCGCCAGCTACCACCTCACGCTCCACCGCCTCGAAGGCGAGCAACGCTTCCACATGGCCATCGACGAAACTGGCAAAATCCTCGACGTGATCCGCACCGGCAAGAAGCCAAGGAACTCCGTGGGCAAGGGGTGAGAAGCGAGTTAAGTCGGGTCGTACACGGAGGGCTGTTTCATGTCATCGAATTCACTGACTCGGTGGACCGGCGAACGATCCGAAGCGATCGCTGAGATTGAAAATGCCCATGTCATGGTTGGTGGGTCCGACCGGGGCCGGCGGTTCGCCACGCAGCAGATCAACTACTCCTACACGACAATACTATCCGCCCAGTTTCAAGGGTTTTGCCGTGACCTGCATACGGAGTGTGTCGATCAAATTCTTACGCTGGTCCCAAGTCATTTGAATCGGTTTCTCCGTATTGAGTTCACCTGGAACCGGGGTCTAAGTCGTGGCAATCCCCATCCCGGTGCGATTGGGGCAGACTTTAACCGTTTGGGTGTCGATTTCTGGAATGACGTGCTGGCATTGGATCCCCGAAATCATCGCAGGAGAGAACTGCTTCAAGAAATGATTGACTGGAGAAATGCGATCGTACATCAAGATTTCGATCGTGTTGCGCCCGATGGCAACACATCACTTCAATTGGTCAAAGTGAGAGGGTGGTTGAGCGCTGTCAATAATTTGGCCCATCAGTTCGATCGAACGATGTATCATTACCTGCAGACGCTGCTTGGCCGTGCTCCGTGGTAAATGTCCCGAGGAGAAATCATCATGTCTGAAATTCGTTTCAAGAGAGGTGATCGGGTTCAATTTGAAATGCCGAATCGCACGGTTCAAGGGATCGTGAAGGAAGATCGCGGGCCTATTGGGGTGAAGGGCCGTCATCTTTACACGGTCGAGTTTGTGAGTGATACTGTTTATCAAGTAACATCCCAAGGCGAATTTCCTGCTGTGGACTTGCAATTGGTTGAAGACGCAGTTGTCAAGAAGTAAGTAGTACCAGGATGCGAATCACGGTCTTCGATGTCGTCCGCACCCGCAAGGGGTGATGGGTAATATGACGTGCTGCGATTCCGTTGGGAACTCGTCTTGGATCGGTCGAACTCGCAGGCCAAGATTGTGGCTACGGAGCCATTCGCTGAAATCGCGGATTTGGAATTCAGCCGCCTGTCATTGTTTTAACCCACCCGTCGTGTGTGAATGCCACTTGGCATCACTCGTTCCACCGCTCCGCGCAGTTGAACCAACCGCTCGGTTGCACCATCGACCATTGTCGGTAGTAACGCCATCTTGACTACCGGGCCATCCTGTGTCAATTCATTGACCTGCATACCCTCGCCACCCAGGGACCGTTCCAGCCGATCGACCGCCATCGACAGTGCCATCAGTTTCCGCGCAACGTCCATCGGCCGTGCAGTTGTCATCGCATCGAACTCCACTTCGAGCCTCAACACATCGGGCGGCACCAAGTACATCGGTGTCGGCGTGATCGAGTTTGTGATACGCTCGAAGTGCTTGGTGCCGATCGTTTCACCCATCACCAGTGGGGTGGGCGTGATCGAGTTCGTGACTCGCTCGAAGCGTTTAGTAGTCATTGTCTATCTCCGCAGTTGCACTGAACAGGGATGGTGTTTGAACAATTCAGTCTATCACACGCAAACGTGCAGCCGCTTCCACGACACCAAGCAGTTGCAATGGTGCATGATTGCAGATTACGAAGATCTCGTAAACACCTGCACTTGGAAACTTAAGTCCGGGAAATGAAAAAACGTGTTCGATCGGCAAGCTTCGGTCGGTGTGTCCGGCAAACGTGATTGTAGTCGGCGCTGGGACTGGTTCGATCACCGTGCCTTGCTCAGTGTGAACATGTGCCGTGAAACGGTACGTCCCGACGGCGTCTTCGAGTTGGACATACAGCATGAGAGTAGCGGGTGTAAACGGCCACGACTCACCGGAGGGTTTACGGACGGTGTGCAACGGTTCATTCAGGCTAAAGAGTTGACAATCCGCGTCGTACTCCACGTCTTGGCACAAAACCGCAAGGCTTAATCGGGGCAAAATCGGCGGCATCGGGGACGCTCCATGGGCAACGGATGTTTCACGACTTTACCGCCGCGCTGTTTGAAATGCAAATGCCTATCCAAATCTTCGGTTATAACATGCTGAACGGATCGACATCGACTTGGTACTCGACGCCACTTGGCGGCTTGGACACGGCGAGGACTTCACGCAACACTTGGTGCAGGTCGCCGCTCTTTTCGGACTGGAGTTGGAAGTGGAAGCGGTAGTAGTCGTTCAACTTGAAGACGGGGCACTCGGCGGGGCCGAGGACGCGGACGGTGGGGGCGGTTTGGTTCTGTTGCCGCGAGGCGCGGACCACGGCTTCGCGGAACGCACCGGCGAGTTGGTCGGCGAACTTTGACGCGCCGTCTTCCTTCTCGCTCCGCACGATGAGCCGGGCCATGCGGTGATAGGGCGGGTAGCCGTGCTGCTTGCGGTGGGTCATTTCCAGCTTGGCGAATTCGATGAAATTGTGCTTCGCGGCCAGGGCGATACTGGGGTGTTCCGGGGTGAAGGTTTGCACCATCACCGTGCCGCCTTTGTCACCGCGCCCGGAGCGACCGGCGACTTGCGTCAGCAGTTGGAAGGTGCGCTCGGCGGCGCGAAAGTCGGGCAGGTGCAAGCCGACATCCGCGTTGATGACGCCGACCAACGTGACGTTGGGGAAGTCGAGGCCCTTCGCAATCATTTGCGTGCCGAGCAGGATGTGAATCAGCCCGTCGCGGAAGGCGTCCAACACCCGCTGATGGCTGCCCGGTTTCGACATCGTGTCCGAATCCATCCGCTGAATCACCTGGGCCGGGAAGCGTTCTTCCAACTCCGCCTGCAACTTCTCCGTGCCCAACCCCTGGTAGCGAATCGCGGACTGTGAACACTGCGGGCACTTCAAAAGCGGGGCCGTTTCCCAGCCACAATAGTGGCACACCAGCGACGCTTTGTTGCGGTGGAACGTCAGCGATAAATCGCAGTGTTGGCACTGCGCCACGTGACCGCAACTGGGGCAATGCACGTGCGTCGAATAGCCGCGCCGGTTGAGTAAGAGCATCACCTGCCCGCCGTCCTTCAGCGCTTTCCGCATCGCGGTCTCGAGCGTCTGGCCGATGGCGAACTGCTTGCCGGGTTGTTTCGGCTCGTGGCGGAGATCGACCAACCGCACGGCGGGGAGCGGGCGATTCTCCACACGGTTCGGCAATGTCAGCAGAGTGTACGCACCCGTCGAAGCTTGGTGCCAGCTTTCCAACGACGGCGTGGCGGACCCGAGGATGATCGGCACGTCTGCCAGGGCTGCCCGCATCACCGCGACATCACGGGCGTGGTAACGGGGTGTTGATTCTTGCTTGAAGCTGTTCTCGTGTTCTTCGTCGATGATGATGAGGCCGAGCTTGCGCGTCGGCGCGAACACGGCACTGCGGGCACCGACGACAACTTGCGTGTGCCCCGCCGCGATCCGTCGCCAGTACCCGCCGCGCTCCGCATCGGTCAGGTTGGAGTGCAGCACGGCCACGGCACCGGACCGACCGCGAAACCGCTCGATCGTCTGGGGCGTCAGGCTAATTTCGGGCACGAGGACGATTGCTTCTTTGCCCTGCCGCACGACTTCTTCGAGCGCCTTCAGGTAAATCTCCGTCTTGCCGCTCCCGGTCACGCCGTGCAGCAAGAACGCCTGGTGCTTACCCACTTGCAACGCCCCATGAATCACGTCCCACGCCCGTTGCTGGTCCGTATTCAACACCCACGGCACGGACGGGACGTGCGGTTCGGCGTCCGTGCCGGACTTTTGCGCCAAGTAGTCCAAGTCAAACTTGTCGATGCGTTCACTGTACTTGCGGACCAACCCCTTGCTGACCAACCCGCTAATCGGCGACGTGCCACTGCCGACGATGCGGGCGAGTTGGTTCAATTCCATCGCCTGCCCTTCTTTCTTCAGCCGGTCCAGCGCGAGCTTTTGCTTCGGCGTCACACTCGGAAGTGGGTTCGGCAAGTCCGCTTTCGCAACCGCCTCCACGAACACGACCGCCTTCGTCCCCGCGTTCTCCCGCACCCCCGCCGGAACCACCGCGTGCAACACTTGCCCCCACCCGGCCAAGTAATAGTCCGCCATCCACCGCGTCAGCTTCAACAGATGCTCATCCAAAAGCGCCACATCATCCACGACCTTCGTAATGCTCTTCACCTCCCGGACCGGCTCGTTCGCGCTGACGCGAATGACGTACCCTTCGATCGACTTATCGCCCCGCCCGAACGGCGCCTCGATCCGCTTGCCGACCGCCACCTGCGCCCGCAAGTGGTCCGGCACGGCATACGTGTAAGCGTGGTCCAAAGGCCGGTCAAAAACGACATCGGCGAATAACAAAGCGAACGCAGGTTCCATGCGTTCCAGCATATCGGGAAGAGTGACCGTGTTCATCGCAACACCCTACCGCGAACGGCGGGCCGGAGGCAATGGCGGTAGGGGAGGAGTGAACGATAAAAGCAAGACTTCAGGGATTGTTGGGTATCGGTTGCCTTCCAAACTCCCCGATCTTGGGGCGCTAACGCACGCGCTGATGCTGTCGCCTAGAATGCTTTTAGAAGACATTGACCGATACGTTGAACGATGCCAACTATTGCCAGAGAGTGGGTGAGGAAATGGAGTTTTACATTTCGGGCAGCGTACATGGTGAAACGGGATGTCTTTCCATCATCGGTCGTTGCGGCAACGAACCGATCCGACCTGGAATGGAATTCCTCGCAATACTGAAAGAGAAACCACGTCAGTACCCCGATGGCCTGGAATTGCCACGGGAGATCGAGAACTGCAAAAGCATCCGCATCCGGGTCCAAGGGGTTGAAATGTACGGGAAGAAAGTAGAGATTCTACCGGCCAACTCGACCGGCGTTCTTCGATGCGGTGACCACTCCGTCGATCTAGTTCCCGGTGGCTGGATCCTGACCGATCAATGCGCTACGGCCAATGCCTGAAAAATGTCCCCGATTCTGCGACTGTGAAGTCACCGCCAAGCAGGACTTGCGTCATGAAATACCTCATCATTCTGGAACCGACCGATACCGGATTCTCCGCCTACTCGCCGGATTTGGACGGGTGCGTGGCAGCCGGAGGTGATCGGGATGAGACGATTGCCCTGATGCAAGATGCGATCGTATTTCACATCGAAGGGTTGGTCGCCGAAGGGTTGCCGATCCCGCTGCCCCATTCCGAACCCGCCGTCGTCGAAATCAACGCCGTGCCTTGATCGCTTTCACCCCACACATGATCTAGCGATGTCGGTGAGTGGTCCCCACCAGATGCCGAGGAGCAGGATGAGCATTGCGATCAGGGCGAGGTAGCCGGTTTGGTCGGGGGTTTCGCCTAGGGGGGTGGGGTGGCCGGTTTCGTCGGGGTGGAGGGGTTCGTCGAAGATGGCGATGCGGAGGATTTTGAGATAGTACCCGGCACTCATCACGGTGTTCACAACGGCGATGCCGAGCAAGCTGTAGAACGCCACGGCGAGGTTGGGGCTACCGGCGTTGGCGTAGAACCGACCGGCGTCAAACACTTCGACGAAAACCTGGAACTTGCCCACGAAACCTGCAAACGGCGGCAGGCCGAGCAGGCTGATGAGGCAGATGGCGAACGCGATGGTCAGGGTCGGCGCTCGCTTCAACAGCCCGCGATAGGCGTCCAGGCTTTCGGACCCGGTGCGGTTGCGGACGAAGGCGACGGTCGCAAAGGCGCCGAGGTTCATCAGCAGGTACGCCACCAAGTAAACCAACACCGCCGCAACGCCGCTTTTTCGCAACGTCGCCAACCCCAGGAGCATGTACCCGGCGTGGGCAATCGTGGAGTATGCCAGGAGTCGCTTCACGTTCGTTTGCATCAGTGCCAGGACGTTTCCGAGGGTCATGGTCATTGCGGCAATCAGTAACAGCGCAATCCCGACCGACTCGGGAAGGACCAGTGACGATGCGGTGTCACTGACGCGGTTTTGCAGGGTGATCAGGAAGCGGGCGGTCAGCCCGATGGCGGCGATCTTGGACGCGATCGACAGGAACGCGGCGACTTCGGCGGCAGCCCCTTCAAACACGTCCGGTAGCCAGAAGTGGAACGGCACGGCCCCGAGTTTGAACCCGAGGCCGACGAGAAAGAACAGCGTGGCGACCGCGACCAGTGACGCCGAACCCGCACCGGAGAAGACGTTCGCATACCCCGACGCGACCGCCGGAAGCGACCCGGTGCCGAACGCCACCACGAGTAAACTGATGCCGTACAGCATCACCCCGGACGACGCGGCACCGTAAATCACGTACTTGAGGGCCGCTTCGCTGCCCGACTTTCGCCCCTTCAAAAACCCGGCCAGCGCGTAACTCGGCAAGCTCGCCATCTCCACGCCTAGGAAGATCATCAAGAGGTGGTTCGCGGAGACCATGACCATCATGCCGAGGGTGGCGCCGAGCAGCATCGTGTAAAAGTCGGCGGAGTCGTCGGTGTCCGGAATGCCGGTGAGCCGCGTGAGAATCACGACCAAGACCGCGAAACCGAGCAGCAGCCCACGCAGAAATCCGGCGAATGGATCGAGAGCCAACAACCCCGTGAATGTCGAGCTGGAATCCGACGCTTCCCACAAGCCCAACAGCGGCGCCATCCACGCCAGCAACCCCGCCATCGTCCCGCCCAGCGCCACTGCCCCCATATGAAAGCGATTCATCGCCGTGAACAACCGCAGCACGAGCATCGCCACGATGGTGACAACCAGCACACTCTCCGGCGCAAACCGGCGTAAGTCCAGTGCCAGGGTATCTTGCAAGCCCGCAACGAAATCCGGAGACAACACCATGAGCAACAACCCGCAGCCTGTGGGAGACAGTGGTAGACAAGGTACCCGCGACGGCCCATCCGGGAAAGGGTTAGGGCCTGTTACGTAATAACTCCTCCCAGTTTTGATTGACGGTATCGCGGTCGGTCATGAGGAACTTGAATCACGTCGATGGGATTCGGCAACGAATTTGTCACTCACTTGCGACCAAAGTTGAGTCCTGGCTTAGAACGAAATGTGGTCGTCGTCTGGCCGAACTCTCGCGGGCGCGTTTTGAAGTTGCGCGTTCTGCGGGACTCGGATGGTTTGTGGCTTCGTAACAAGTGAGACTCTGTTCGGTCGGATCGGTGTTGCGATCGCTCCCGTTGCGTCACTCGGGTTACCGCAGACACCATCGGACTACCCCGAAGGGGTTCAATCGAATAGCCCAGGGTCGTGGCGTTTCGCCGCGCACCCTGGGTCGAACCGGAAACGGATCTTACCCCACAGGGGTTACATCTGCGCCACGAGGAACGATGGAACCCCTCCGGGGTACGGCCGGGGTGGTGTCGAGAACCCAGGGTGCGCGACGAAGCGCCACGACCCTGGGCTATTTCATTCAACCCCTTCGGGGTAGTCCGAAAGCGCAACTTCAAAACTGGCGCGTCGGGCTAACAAAACGACCGCCAACAGTATCATCCTAAAACGTGAACCCGTACAACAGCCCCACGATTGGGAACACGCCTTTGGCACCGGAGGTGAGTGGGGCGCCGACGCCGAGTTTTAGCCCGATCTCGGTGGCGCCACCATCCGTGGATTTGCGGCGCCAGACAAAGTCGGCGTCCGCCAGGATTAACCCAACCGTGCGGGTGTGGCCAAATAACCCGAAGCCGTAGACCCACGCCACATGGACGCCAGGTCGGAACAGCACTTCGTGCCGGCGGCTTTCAAACATCTTGGCGTCCACCCGCAAACCGGCGTAGGCGATTGGCCACACGATATAAAACCCGGCACCGGCTTCCCCCCAGACCTTGGAATCACCAATTTGCCGTTGCACCCGCACCGCAAGCGGCGCACCCAACAACAAATCCACCTGCCAACGCGCCGGGTCAAAGACTTCAACGGGCGGCTGTTCCTGCGTGGTGCGTTCAAGAGCCGCTTGCGCAGTCGGCGACAGGGGCGGGTTAAACGGCTGCGACGTGAGCGTCTCCGTGGCACTCCGAACTGGCACCCCCGGCGACTGCGTCCATCCTGGCGTGACAACGATCGCAGTCAAAAGCAATGCGATAACGTGACGGACCATAAAAACACTCACGGGGACCAATGTGTGGTTGTGAGTGGAAATACCGAACCCGTGTAAGCTTGCCTAGTCGAAGATGTGTGTCGCTCCCGATTTTGGCCAATTAGCTGCGTGGATTGTGACAGACCGAACCATGTGTGTGTCCGGTTTTTCATGGCGTTGGTATGTCGCGTCCTGTACCGTGCTGCTTGTGGGTTTTTTCGATTAAGCAAAAGAGGGTGGACCGATGATTGTCACGACGGGTAACGACGTGGTTGGGTCTGTGATCTCCGAGTACCTCGGGATCGTGCGGGGGATTGTGGTGCGGTCGCCGAGTATCTCGCAGGGCTTACTCGGCGGGCTGAAGCAACTCGTCGGTGGGAATATCGAGTCCTACGCCAAGGTGTGCGAGGCAGCGCGCGAGGAAGCCTATCAACGGATGCTCGAACACGCCAAAGAGCGGCGCGCCGATGCCCTGATCGGGGTCCGTTACGACGCGACCGAGTTCGCACCAGGTGTGACCGAAGTGCTGGCCTATGGCACCGCCGTTAAGCTGTCGCGGAGTTGATCCCGCCCCCGAATCTGGCACTTGAAATCGAGGCGGATCTCGGCGGAATCTCGATCCATACAATGGCAGCACCAACCTGATCTGGAGTCCTGCCGATGTCTGGTGCTGTCCCGTTGAACGATGCGCAAACCATCAAGGCCGCCCTGCGCGAGCAAGCCCGCAAGAACCGGGTGGCGCAGAAGAACAAGGACGAAATCAGTCTGCAAATTGTCCACGCCTTCATGGCCTTGCCGCAGTACATTGCCGCGAAAACCGTGATGTTCTACGTCGATGCCGGTAGTGAAGTCCGGACACGCCACACGTTGCCCGAAGCCCTGAAGGGTGGGAAGCGGATTGTGGTTCCGTACTGTATCGTCGAAACGAACGAACTCGAATTGTTCCTCCTCGAAGACATGAGCGAACTCGTCGAAGGGGCGTACAAGATCATGGAACCCAAGGCCGAACTGCGTTGGTTGCCCGCCAAAAAAGTCCACCCGACGGAACTCGACCTCGTCATGGTCCCCGGCACGGCGTTCGATGCCAACGGCGGTCGGATGGGCCAAGGCAAAGGCTATTACGACCGCTTGCTGGCCCATGCTCGCCCCGACGCCCCACTTGTGGCTTTGGCGTTCGAGTGCCAAATCTTCCCGGAAATCCCCGTCTCATCCCACGACGTTTTTATGGACCTCGTCATGACCGAAGCCACCGTCTACCACGGCAAAGGCCGCCAGGGGTAACACTCGGACAAGTCCCGGCGAACCGGCTGCGTAAGCTGCTGGGTGGGCTGCCACAACCCGGTGGAGGGTTTATACCCAGGCGACTAACGTCGCCGGTTCGCCGGGAGTGCCAAAATCGAGAAGCACGCCGGGCTTGAATTCGGGCTTCCGGAGATGCCCAGGATTCGCTAGAGTGCCGCCCTTGTGACGCATTTTTTGACGACGCGAATCACGGAGGAGGGCGCGATGGCCGACGAAAAAGCTGCATCGGGTGGGGTCACAGGGCATTTGAAGAGCTGGATCAAGGGCATCATCGGCATGGCACTCGGGATCGGTTCCGGCGTGGTCATGATGTACAGCAACGCCATCGTGGACAAGGTCATCAAACCGACGAAGCCGGTGGCCAACTTTGCGGTGACGACCGACGGTTTGACGGTCACCTTCCAGAACCACGCCACCGGCGATTCCGGGTGGTGGGACTTCGGGGATGGCACCCCGTTAGAACCGTTCGACGCGACCAAGGAAACGATCGCGCACTCCTTCCCTAAAGTGGGTAGCTACAACGTCAAGCTGACCGTGCGGAACTTCCTAAGCGAAGAAAACGTCCGCCAAGTCCCGGTGGAAATTGCCCAGGCAACTCAAGCGCTTCTGCCAATGTCGATCACCGGGTTAAAAATCGAAGCGTTGGGTGACCGTTCGATCGCACCGGCAGGGTTTCGGATTAGCGGCGAAGTGAAGAACGCCGAAAAGGTCGTGTTCGATCTCGGGGGTAAAAACCTCACGACCGACACGGAAAATGGCGTGTTCGAGAAGTTGTGGGTTCTCGATAAGCCGGGCGAGTACCCGATCCGCGTCATCGGGATTACGGGGAAAACGGTCATCAAGGAAGAAGCGAAAGTGACGGTGTCCGCGCCGGCGGTTGGGTCCGTCTCGGTCGTGTTACGGGTCTCCGACTCCGGCATGACTGTGGAAAAACGCCCGTTCCCCCAGACCCTGGCGATTCCGATGTCCAAGAAGGGTGAGAAAACTTTCGACAAGGTTGTGAACGCGGAGCCAGGGTTCACAATCACCACAGCAACCCTCGGTAAAGTGGCCAGCCCGGCGGTCAAGAACGTCAAGATCGACGTGGCGGGGGATAAAAAGTCTGCCAAGATCACCGGCGAATGGACCGGCACCCCGGAAACTGCCACGAAGACGGCCGGCGGTTCGGACGTGATGATTCCCTTCACCCTCGCGCAGGAAAAAACAATGGCTCTGGAATTGCCTGTGCAAACGGTTTCGGGTGTGTTTGGTCCGGATAAGACTCTCAACATTACACTGCCACCCCAACCGCGAAGTGTGACGGGGAGCCAACGCAAGATTCGCCTCGAAGTGGTGCAAACGACCGCCGACGGGCGCCAAGAAACGATCCACACGGAAGCGGATGTGAAAATGCCGTGGCAAGCGACAGTCTCCCGCCCCGGCATGGGCTTCGGCTTCGGTGCTGCCATAAACAACGGCACCTTCCAAGCCCGCATGACCCAACAAGCCGCACGCTGAGAAGTGCAACTGGTGTGCAAGCAAGCAATTTTCACCACAGAGGGCACAGAGAACCACAGAGAAGCATTCAACATGTATAGGTTTGCTCTGTGGCTCTCTGTGCCCTCTGTGGTGAATACGGTTTTAGGTGGCCCAGCGAATTGAGTGACACCCAGGTGATTCTAATTCGGACTTGTTCTTGACCAACCCCTTTCCGCCATTGGATCAACTCGGTACGTTGGGTGAGAATGAACCTGACTCCGTCGATCCGCCCCAGTGTGGTTGGTAAGCTCAACGAACGGTCGGTGCTGCGCGTCTTTCAGGCGCAAGGCCCGATGTCGCGGGCGGACGTGGTACGGCAGTGTGACTTGAGCGCCCCGACCGTTTCAAAAGCCGTGGCATCGCTCCTCGCGTCGGGATTGTTGGAAGAAATCGCCGCCCCGTTAGCGGCACGCGGTCGCCCGGCGCCGATTTTACGTCTCGCCACCGAACGGGTTCAAGTCCTCGGCGTGGTCATTGACGCCGGACATTGCACGGTCCTTTCGGCAGGCTTTGACGGCGCCCTTCGCACGGACAGCACGGTTTCCCTTTCGACTCCCGACACGTATGCCGAGTTGTTGAACAGTCTCGAAACCGCTTGCCGCAATGCGATGGCGAAGCCGGGTGTCACGACGCTGGGGTTGGGGGTCACGTTACCGGGGTTGTTGGACTACCAACGCGGTTGCGGGGTACTTTCGCCGAACGTACCCATCACAAACGGCCACACCCCGGCACTGGATTTGGAACAACGTCTCGGTGTGGAGGCGGTGTTGCTGCAAGAATCCCACGCACTGTGCATCGCGGAACGACAGTACGGGCTGGCGGTCGGCTTGAACGACTTTGCCATGATGGATGTCGGGGCAGGGGTCGGCCTCGGGGTGATGAGCGGCGGGCGAATTTTGAAGGGGCACAGCGGCTTGGCCGGTGAAATTGGTCACATCCCCGCCGTCCTGGAGAACGGCCGCCTGTGCGGGTGCGGCAACACGGGCTGTCTGGAAACCGTGTGCAGTGACGCCGCCCTCGCCGCTCGTGTCTCCCAGCGAATTGGACGAACGTTGAGTGTCGATGGGGTGGTCGAATACGCGCAATCATCACCCGGCGCGATCTCACAAGAACTCCACGAAACCGCCCGCTACCTCGCCGTTGGCGTGGCCACTGTGATTAACCTCTTCAACCCCTCGACGGTCTTCATCCACAGTCGCCTTTTTGCCGCCGAACCGAAATTCTATGACCGAATCGTCGAATACACCGAGAAGCGGGCGCTCCCACCGTCCTTTGCCCAGTGTCGGATCGTCCCCGCAAAAGGCAACAAGCCGCAAGGCGCCATCGCGGGGATCATTCAGCACTTAACAAACGCCGTCGTGCCAGGGCTGGAACACGTCTGATGGGGCGTGCGTCTCGATTTTGGCATTCCCGGCGAACCGGCGACGTTAGTCGCCTGGGTGTAGGCTGCCACCCGTTTGTGGCTGTCCACCCGGCAGCTTACGCAGCCGGTTCGCCGGGATTCCCAACACACTCTCACTGCCCACTCTACCTGGATTGAGGGTTCTACGTCATGAAATGCCTACGCTTTGTTTCACTCATGCTCCTGTTGATTGGCCTGCCGTTGGCCGTGTCCGCTCAGGATAAGCCGAAGGTGAGTCCCGCAGTTGGCATCTGGGAAGGGCCAGTGAAAGTCGGCGGGTTGGAACAGCGGTTGGTGTTCAAAGTGTCAGAAAAAGACGGCAAGCTCAGCGCCAAACTCGACAGCCCAGACCAGGGTGCGAAGGACATTCCGCTCGACACCGTCGAGGTGAAAGACGGGAAGTTGATCGTCACGCTGAAGGCCGCGAAGGCGTCGTTTGAAGGGAAGATCTCCGAAGATGGCACCACGGCGGTCGGCGAGTGGAAGCAGGCCGGTGTGGGCTATCCGTTGACCGTCAAGAAGGTGGACAAAGTCGCGGAACTGAACCGCCCGCAGACGCCGAAGAAACCTTTCCCCTACACCTCTGAAGACGTGACGTTCGAGAACGCCACCGCCAAGATTAAGCTTGCCGGAACGCTGACGATCCCGAAGGGGGGCGGGCCGTTCCCGGTCGTCGTGATGGTCACCGGGTCCGGGCCGCAAGACCGCGACGAGACGCTGTTTGAACACAAACCGTTCCTCGTCATCGCCGACCACTTCACGCGAAAGGGCATCGCCGTGCTGCGTTATGATGATCGTGGTGTGGCAAAGTCGGGCGGCAAGTTCGTCGGGTCCACCTCCGCCGACTTCGCCACCGACGCTTACGCCGCCGTGCAATATCTGAAGACCCGCAAGGAGTTCGACCCGAAGCGCATCGGCATCGCCGGCCACAGTGAAGGCGGGATGATCGCCCCGATGGTCGCCGCCGAACACCCCGACGACATCGGCTTCATCGTGATGATGGCCGGCCCCGGCGTCTCGGGCGCCGAGGTGATAAAAGCCCAGACGACCGACTTACTCAAGACTTCCAATGAAACTGCCGAAACTGTGAAGTTGATGGTTCAGTTGAACGAACTCATCATTCCCATCGGGCTGGAGAAGATCCCCGAAGCGGAGATGAAAAAGAAACTCGTCGCGGAGGTCCAGAAGTTTCTCTCGGGCTTAACCGAGGCGCAAAAGAAGGCATTGGAAGCGGATAAAACCGAAGCGTTCGACGCCCTCGCCGCGAAGATCTCTGACCCGTGGATGAACTACTTTTTGAAGTACGACCCCAAGCCGGTGCTGCAAAAAGTGACGTGCCCGGTGCTGGCCATCAACGGCGAATTCGACATCCAAGTCCGGGCCAAGGAGAACCTCGCCGCCATCGACGCGGCGCTGAAAGCCGGCGGGAACGCGGCATACAAGACGCATGAAATCCCCGGCACCAACCACCTGTTCCAACCCACAAAAACAGGTAAGCTCGAAGAGTACGGCAAGATCGAAGTGACCTTCGACCCCGCCACCCTCACGCTCATGGCCGATTGGATTTTGGGGCTGAAGAAGTAAGTTGGTTTCCAGGGATTGGCTTTTGGTTTTCGGCCCTGAAAGGGCCGAAATCGGCGTGCAAATACAATGTGCCAGACCCGTTCCTATTTGAAAGCCGCACATGATCGAAGTCGAAGGGTTGACGAAATACTTCACCGCGCCGGACGGCACGAGAGTTCCGGCGGTCAACGACCTCAACTTTATCGTGCGGCCCGGCGAGGTCTTCGGCTTACTCGGACCCAACGGCGCCGGGAAGACGACGACGTTGCGGATGCTTTGCACGGTGTTGAAGCCCTCCGAGGGGTTCGCCACGGTCGCGGGGCATGACATCGTGGAAGCGCCGGGGTTGGTGCGGCAGTCGATTGGGTTTCTGTCTGCCAACACCGGCGTGTACGACCGCATGACCGCGTGGGAGATGGTCGGCTACTACGGGCGCCTGTACGGGTTGAGTGAAAAAGCCTTACAAACACGGCTCGAAACGCTGTTCGACAGCTTGCAAATGAACGACTTCCGCGACGTGCCCGGTGGCCGTCTCAGCACCGGGATGAAGCAAAAAGTCTCCATCGCGCGGGCTTTGGTCCACGACCCCAGCGTGCTAATCTTCGACGAACCGACGGCGGGGCTAGACATTCTCGTGCAACGTGCCGTGCTAAAAAGCATTGCCGAGTTGCGCGGGCGTGGCAAAACGATTCTGTTCTCCACGCACATTATGCGCGAGGTCGAAAAGCTCTGCGACCGCGTGGCGATCATGTCCAAGGGCAGCATCGTCGCCACCGGCACCCTGCCCGAACTGCGCGAGCAGTTCCAACAAGACGACCTCGAAGAACTGTTCTTCAGCTTGGTTTCGTAAAACGGAGTACCCATGCACCGCGAAACACTGACCCCGCGACCGAACTGGCAGCAGCGTGTGGAATCGCGGGGGTTCACGTTTCACACGGGGGCGACCGGGCCGTACTGGGACGAGTCGGCGTGCTACGTCTTTTCGCGGAAGGAAATCGACACGCTGGAACAGGCCACGTATGCCTTGCACGAGATGTGCATGAAGTTGGTGCAGCACGTTATCGACGAGAAACTGTTCGCGTTATTTCTGATCCCGGACGGGTTTGCCGAGCTGGTGGTGCGGAGTTGGAACGACGACGAGGTGTCGATCTACGGGCGGTTCGACCTGGCGTTCAACGGGAACGAGCCGCCGAAGTTACTGGAGTACAACGCCGACACCCCGACCGCACTGCTCGAAGCCGCCGTCATCCAGTGGGATTGGCTGCAAGACATCGACCCGCACGGCGACCAGTTCAACAGCATTGACGAACGACTCGTCGAGTCCGCGTGGCCGGCGCTGAAGGAACACGACGATAGCACTGTTCACTTCACGACGTTTCAGAACTTTGAGGAAGACGCAATCACGATCGACTACCTGCGGGACACGGCCATTCGCGCCGGGCTGACCACGGCCAGCATCGACTTGAAGCAGATTGGTTGGGATCAACGGCGCGGGCGGTTCGTCGATGGCGGCGGCAACCCGATTCACCGCATTTTTAAGCTGTACCCGTGGGAGTGGCTCACCCGCGACCAGTTCGGCCCGAACATCCTACGTGCCCCCACGTCCTGGACCGAACCGGCGTGGAAAATGATCCTGTCGTCGAAGTCGATCCTGCCGCTGTTGTGGGAACTCTTCCCCGATTCGCCGTACCTGCTGCCCGCGTCCTTCGACCCACTCCCCGGCGACTACGTCCGCAAGCCCGTCCATGCGCGCGAGGGGTCGAACATCCAGATCGTCAGCGGCGGCAAGGTGATCCAAGAAACCACCGGCCCGTACACCGACGAGCGGGCCGTGGTCTACCAACAACTCACCAAGCTCATGTCGTTCGACGGCCACCACGCCGTGATCGGAAGCTGGGTCGTCAACGGCTGGGCCTGCGGCATCGGCGTCCGCGAAGACGACACCATCATCACCCAAAACACCAGCCGCTTCGTCCCGCACCGAATGGACGTGTAGGGGGGTTACTTTTTAGGCGTGGGTTCGATGGGTGGGGCTTTTTTTGCGGCATCCAGGCGGGCTAGAATGCCGTCACGCACCATGATCATCGATTGGCGGATCTGTAACTTTGACTTGTTTGCGGGAATGTTTTCTAGCTCTGGGTTATATCGCAGCCAGATATTCAACGCGACGATGGTACGGTCATCGCCAATCTTTCGGAGTACATGCATTGCAACAGAGACTACATCTGCATCTGAGTCGAACAGCAACTTCATGAGCGGCTTTGTTTCGCTACCCGACCCGGCGACCCCGATGAACCAAGTTGCACGCAGGCGGATGTTAGCGTGGTCGTGCGAGACATCGCGTAATGCCGCTGACAGGAATAACTTGTGGTCGATCTTCGCATGGCCGATGACGCAGTACGTTCTGCAAATCCGGTAACTACTGGAAGTTGGATCACTGAGAACACGCCCGAGGAATTCGAGCTTGTAGGGTGCAATAACAAATAGAGGTCGCAGATCGCAATCGTCACAGCCGATAATGTTAAGCATCACCTGCTCTGACGAAATCGGCAACAACAAAGCAAGGGACACGAACAAGGCAGACATCGATCGTCTCCTGTGGCTGATGTTTGGGTGCCGAATTAACCGAGCAAATTCGGTCGTTGACTGTGGATACGGTCATCCTGATCTTGTATAAGCCTTTTGGTCGCATTCAAGCTGTCGTCTGGGGTTGTTGGACCGTGCATTAAATTTGTGCCCTCATCCATTTCGATCCAATGATATTTGCTGTTGGTTAGTACATGTCCGATTTCATGCGGCAAAGTAAATGTCGTATAGTCCCTTTTGAAAATAACAATGTTGTCCTTGAAACCGTTCGGTAGTCCTCTGGCTTCGTCGGCTTCGATAAATGACAATCCCTTGGCGTCAATTTCTGCACCGAAATTGACATAGTACAATTCGATGTCATCCGTTGCCTGTGTAAACAATTTAGCAGTTACCAGAAGTGCAGCCATCTCTCCTGTCGGAGTGGCACTGTACAGCCCATCACTCAGATTTACGTTCGCAGGCCAGGGGACATTTTCTGCAACTGTCGGCATAAGCAGTCTAACTCCAACCTGCGCATACTGTTCATTCGCACGCCTGAAATCGGCAAACACAGTATATTTCCTGACAACCCCGACCCCTGAATCAACTAGCCCATTCGGGGCATTCAGGATGTTCACATGCGATTTGATCGAGCTGCGAACAATCACATTGCCTAACTCAACTATCTCACCACCAACTTGATCGAATGCATAAGTGACCCCCACTGTTCCGCCAAGTGCGATCTGGTGCGTCCGATCTGCCCGTCTCCAACTGAAGCCGCCGGATTTCGTAGGCCCCAGTACCCCGAGTCCTGATTCGTCGCTGCCGACGCCTGGAATTGCAGCAGTATCATCAATCCTGTTTGATACGAGCATTTCTGAGTCAGACATATACCACCCATTTTTTGAGTCCGTTCCGGTGCACCTCACCAGTCAATCACACTACTTGGATCATTGTACGCTCTGAAACCTGGCTCGTTGTCGGTAGACACATTGGCTGTGATGCGCGGCACCCCATCCGTCCACTTTTTGTTGTCCATCACCCAAACGATGAAATGGTCAGGGTCCGAATCAATGATGTCATACCCTGTTGCCGCATCGACCGGCTTTGGAGTTATCTGCCAATTCGTCGCCTGATTGCGCATGAATGCATTCTCCCACTTCGCCACCCTCAGCGTATTCACTCCGATAGGGTTCCCATCCTTGTCAGTAATCATCACTTCTGGCTTCTCGCCCGGTGAGACTGCCCCTCCGCCTCCCGAAATCGTAGTCTCCGGATCTCCCATATCCCCGGTTGATTCGTCAACGGGTAGCGCGTCGGTCGTGATATAAAAGTCGGCCTCTTCCCCTGGCATCAACTCGGGGACTTCGTCACTGTCGGTCCCGCCCCACTGCCAAGTGATCGCGTCGCCGCCCTCCACGTCTTCCACACTGAATACCGCACCGACCGTGTTCCCGGACGACTCCACGGCGCCCGAATCGAACAGTCCAATGCTGAAGTGGCCCATTCCGACCGAGTGACCATTCGGCTCAAACATGAACGAGTCGTTGAAGACGTGGTAGTTCCACTTGTAGGTGTCCGGGTCGATCGCTGTCACGTTGACGGTCACCGTGGCCGAGCCGGACGGCCAGGTCCAGGTGAACTCCCCGTCGTAGACCTCGGGCGCCGATGACCCCATGACCGTCACTTCCCAACTGTGGTCGTTAGACTCGCTGCAGAATAAGCCGCAGGTGGGTATGGCGGTGGGATGAACCTTTCCGACAAGCTCAAAAAGAAACCCTCCACCTTTCGCACCTTGA
>JAYVXO010000085.1:0-18884 GCA_043785105.1 Fimbriiglobus sp. | reverse complement strand
GGGTTCCGTTGTTATTCCGGTCCACCCACACGGTATCGCCGATGCTAACGGGTTGGAAGAACCCGAAGTCTTGGTTGCGATAACTGTGCGGGTCGTTGGTCGCGCTGTCCGGGAAACCCAAGTCGCCGTTGAGCGTCGTTGTCTCACCGAGTGGTGCGCCGCCCACTGTTGCGGCAACAACCGGACCCAGGACGAACCCACCCGGTTGGGTGACCCCACTGTCTTGGTTGTTGGGTTGTTGAACCGGAACCTGATTGGCCGGTTCGTAAACGCCCGTGGCCGAACCGTTCGTCCCCGTACTGGACAAATAGCCTTGCAGCCCAGGGTTCGTTGCGACATCGAGCGGGATTCGCACGCGGTAGTTGCCAGGGTTCAAGCCCTTGAACAAGTACCCACCCGATGCGTTCGTTGTCGTGGCGGCCAGAACGGCATTGGTCGCGCTGTCCAAAAGTTGGACGGTCACACCCGTCAGCCCCTGCTCCCCGGTTTGCCAGATGCCGTCGTTGTTTTTGTCGTTCCAAACAAAGTCGCCCACTTCCAGTTGGTATTGGAACCCGGCATCATAGGTGTGGTTCACCGTGCCATTCGGCCCGGTTGTCAACGGGATGACACCGGAACCAGCCACAGCCGTGGCGTCACTGTCCCGTTGGTCTTCGGTGTTGCCGTTGACGTTGCTGGTCGTCAGGCTGAGCGCGGCCAGTGCAGTTTGACTGAGCGGAATCCGGACTTCGTAGGCCATGTTCGGCAACAAGTTCGCCACGCCATATTCTTTGCCCAGTACGCGATTCGCAATACCAGGATCGACCATTGACGTGAAGAAGTAATTGCCGTTGGCGTCCGTAGTGGTCGTCGCAATCGCGTTGCTATCTTTGAACAACACAACTTGGACGCCGCCCAAGCCGGGTTCATTCGGATCCTGCCGCCCGTCGCGGTTCAAGTCGGCCCAAATTCGGTTGCCGATTTCAATCGGTGAGGGCGTCACGGCAATCAGATCGCCGATCCCGTTGGTTTTAGCAAAGGTGTCCGATGCAACGCCGAAGTTGACCGTCGAGCGATACAGTTCATACCCCCGAACCGCGTTCCCGGCTTGGTTGTCCGCCGCAGTCGCGTAGTTGCGGTACCAACGGACGCCGCCCGCGTTATACCGCTGCGAAAGTTGTGCGGGGTCGAATGACGTGACTGCGGCGTCGGCATATCCGGGCAGTTGAAGCACCCCTCCGACGGAAACTTCCTGGTGATCCTGGTTGACCGGATTGATGCCGGGAACCAAGAAATCCCCCGCGTAAAACTCGCCACCGCCAGGCCCTTGCCCGTTCCCCACGCCCGCAACCGATGCCGGCGTGCCACCTGGACCAGCGCCGTTGGACTCCAAGGTCCACCGGGACGTGACTGTCGAACCTGTTGTTTTCTGATCAATGAAGGCGCGGAGTGTGTCGCCGCCAGTGATTCCTGTGTAAAGTTTGGATGTGTTCGAGACGTCCGATGGTGTTTGAACGCCGAATTGATCGCCGGCACGGTCTCGCAGCCCGATCGTGATGTTGCCATCGGTGCCGAACGCGAGGCCCGTAATTTCCGGTTGGGGGTAGATTCCGATGTTGTTGATCGGCCCATCGGGATTGGTCAGGTTTTTGTACACCGGGGACCACGGCAACCAGTTCGCAGAAACCGGCGCGAACGTATCTGCACCATTCGCTATCCCAGGTTGAACGTACCCGCGGTTGTAGTTTAACGGGATATTGAGCACGGGAACCGTGGTCGATGCGGCGCCGTTCAAATCAACGAACTGCCCCGTCCCGGTTGGCGATCCGTTTGCATTCGTATTGAGCTTGAACTGGAAAACATAAGCCCGCAGCCGCGATTGATCGCCGGTCGGGTTCGCAACCGTAATGGTCGATTCCGCACTGTTCACCGCACCAACGTAAATTGATCCCCGGTAATACTGAACTGCAAACGGTCGCAAGTCGCCCAGTCGTCCACGAGTCAGTGTGCCGGTCACACCTGTCACGGCGTCGTTCGGCACCGGGAGATCGACCGCCGTCGGTGCCGCCGTCGGGTTCTGCGTGTCAATGACGTAGAGCTTGCGGTCGCCAAGCGCAACGGTGAACAAGTACCGGCCCGTCGGATCGGCATCGAGACCACCCAGCCCCGTTTTGCCGACGGCATCCCACCCGACTTGATGGCCGTTGGCGTCCAGGTAAAGCCCGTCCCGGATGTACGCATTCAACCCACCCGTGTTCGCGGGCAGGGTGAATGCAGCTTGGGTTCGATAATTGCCGCCGGTCGAACCGGGCACGAGTGCTTCGAGGTCGAGCAATTGCGTTGCGGTGGTGACCGTCGTACTCGGGAAGGTCGGTGTCGTAGCAGCAGCATAAATCGCACCTGGACCACCGGGACCGTAGCCGCTATGCCCCTTCGTGAAAGCCGCCATGTAAATTTGATTGGTTTGCCGATTGTAGGCTAAGCCCCAAGTGGCCCCGACTTGAGAGTGGGGAATCTGGATCGTGTGTTGATCGGGGCTGGTGTAAGCACCTGCGGTTCCGCTGCCGGTGCCGGTCACGGGGTTGATGATCGAGGCGCCCGAGTTGTACGGGAAGCTTTCGACTGTTGGCAAGTTCGCGGTTTGCGGAGTGTCGAACGCACCGAACACATAAGTTGAAGTCGCCAGAATCGGATTGTCCGGCGTGATGTCTTCGGCGCGCAACAGCCCGAGGTTAATGCCACCCGTGTTCCCGTTCGTCACCACGGCAGCCAACTGCACCGCCGTACCTGTTTGCTGGCCGGACGGCCCGAACGAAATTCCGTTCGGGAGGTTGCTAAATTCGAGCCGGTAACTTCCACCCGTCGTCACGGCCAGGGTGTAAGTCCCGTCGAGGTTGGTGGTGGTCTGACCTTGGAGAATATTGTTGAGGTCGAACGCACGAACTGTGACCGGCACCCGCGACGCCACCGGATCCCAGGGTTGGGTTAACCCCGACCACCCCGTTTCGGTAGTCAGGGTCGTCGTTCCCGATCCCACGTTGGCGAGCGCGGCGGCAACACTGTCAAAATTGCCATTGGCATTCGTGTCGAGAAATACCGTACCCGTGAACGTCGTGGCCGGGACATCCCGTTCTTCCAGTTGCGCCACGGTCAGTTTGGCAAGTTGCGCGGGCGACATCGCAGGCTGCCCATCGACTGGTCGTCGCTGTTTCTTGGAGGCCGATCGCTTCGGACTATTGGGAACAGACGTGGTCATCGTCAACCTCATCCTAGTAGCTGGGTGTAGGGCCGCACGTGCGCCTAGATTCAGTCTGAACTGAGCAATTCATCTGTCAACTGAATAGTGGTATAATCTCAGTTCTTCCTGTAACCTCAAAATCATTTAGCCGTCGTAGATTTTGTAACCGTTACAATCCCAATAGAAAAGGCAGTTTGGCAGATTTCTGAAAACAGCACCTTGAGAATCATACAGCATGTATGTCAGATTGTAATTTCCCAGACAGAATTCAGTTCGGCTCTCGAAACATTACGAATATCACCTCAAAACCAGACGTGTTATTTCCGGACATAAATTGACTGCATCCTGGCTCCAATATTCGTGAGGAGATAGTAATTTTACACAATTGAGCCGTCTTGGTAATTTGCGTAGTTTATGCTGATTACGCTAATATGTCGGTTCAGGGCAAATACCCGATTTTGGATTGTTGGGGCAATTCTGAAGATTACGGTAGTGGGGCGTCGATACCTGATTCAGATGAAAAGTATCGACCGCACGTCGATGCGGTGGTCGGATGGAACTGGCCGCCATTACTTAAATGTCACGGAGGATTTCATGTTGACCCGCTACCTCGGTGGCTTGGCTGCCTGCCTGGGGGTGGCCGGAACACTGGTCGCCCAACAACCGGCGGCCACCCTGGCACCTCGCCCCACTCCAGCACCAACATCGACTCAATCGGTTTACCCGACGACAAAAGCAATTAAAGCCCAGCTTCCCGATCAATTGCAATCAGCCACGCCGAGTTCTACGGCACCTGCAACGGTCGCTCCGATGGCTGCACCGTTAATGGCCGCACCGGCAGTCAATGGATCGTGTGCCGACCCGACCCATGCGACGTGTGGTCCGACGGCACCTTGTATGCAAGACGTCGGCCCGGCTTGCAGTTGCCTCTGCGGTCCCCCCGGACGGTTCTGGGTCAGTGGGGAATGGCTGTACTGGAAGTCCTCCGGGCAAAACATTCCGCCACTCGTATCCACGGCACCAGCGGGAACACCTCGGGCAACCGCCGGTGTGATTGGTAACCCCAGTACGACGGTGTTGTACGGTGGGTCGAAAATCAATGACGAGTGGCGTAACGGGTTTCGGCTAAATGCCGGCATGTGGCTCGATGAGTGCCAGAAGTTCGGGATTGAAGGGAATTTCTTCTTCCTTCAACCCAGCCGTCAAAACTACGCGATCGGGTCCGATGGCACCCAAATTATCACCCGCCCGTTCTTCAACGCATTGCGGGGCACGAACGATACGCAACTCGTGTCGTTCCCTGCTGACACCCAACTTGTGTCGTTCCCTGGTGTGCTCGCGGGTTCCGTTTCAGTCGATTCCAAGACGAATTTCATCGGCGGTGGTGTGAACTTCGTCAAGAATTTGTGCTGCGATCCATGTGGTCGGCTCGACTTGCTTGTGGGTTATCGTTACTTGAATCTGCGGGACGACATCGTCATCCGGGAGAACCTCACGGCCCTCGCCGGATCGAACGTTGCTCCTGGGACGCGGTTCCTCATCGAAGATCGGTTCAAGACCAACAACGATTTCCACGGCCCAGTTGTCGGGTTAAATTGGGAACGGCGTTGGAGCCACTGGTACTTGGGAGTCCGCCCCAGCATTGCAATGGGTGTGACGCACACCACGGTCACAATCGACGGTTCGACCCAAATCATCAGCCCCCCACCAGCAAGCACGGTCCAAAACTTCACGGGTGGTCTGTTAGCTCAACCGTCGAACATTGGCACTTACACCTCGAACAGCTTCACGGTGATACCGGAAGTCAACGTGCGGTTGGGCGCCCAAGTGACTCAGCACTTGCGAGTGTTCGCCAGTTACAACTACCTGTACTGGTCCAACGTGGCCCGTGCGGGTGACCAGATCGACCTGCGTGTGAACACGAACCAAATCGCGCCACCAAAACCGCTCAACGGTCCGGCGTTGCCAGCCTTCAATCTGCAACGCACCGGGTACTGGGTGCAAGGTGTCGGGATCGGGGCTGAACTCCGGTTCTAAACCATCTGAATAACGCTGTGACCCAAACGCCCTCGGAGCCTGAGCTTCGGGGGCGTTTTTCTGTTAGCATTGTCGCGTGGATGCGGTAATTCAGATGAAAAGGTCTCACTCACTTGAAATTGCACCGTCCGACCCGCCAAAATTAAGCATCTTCCACAACCGGAGAGCCGCAAATGTCCCCTACACCCGATGTCGTTGTGATTGGTGGCGGTCCCGCTGGTAGCACCGCAGCGACGCTGCTTGCCCAGGCTGGCTACTCCGTGCGGCTTTTTGAACGCGAAAAGTTCCCGCGTTTCCACATCGGCGAATCGTTCATGCCCGACACCTACTGGGTGCTCCGACGGTTGGGCATGCTCGACAAGATGAAGACGAGCCAATTCATTCAGAAGTTTTCCGTTCAGTTCGTGAACGACGCCGGGACCGAATCGCAGCCGTTTTACTTCTTCGAGAACAACCCACACGAGTGTGCCCAAACGTGGCAAGTCCTGCGCAGCGAGTTTGACCACCTCTTGCTGAAGAACGCTGCGGAGCATGGCGTCGATGTTCGGGAAGAAGTCCGCGTGCTGGATGTCACGTTTGACGGGGATCGACAGACTGGTATCCGGGTCCGCGCCAAAGACGGGACCGAAGAGTTCCTCCAACCCAAAGTCATCATTGACGGCAGCGGTCAGAGTTCCGTGATTAGTAGCCGGTTGAAACTCCGCCAACAAGACGCTTTTCTGAAGAAAGCGACGGTTTGGAGCTACTTCAAAGGGGCCAAGCGCGAACCCGGAAAGCACGACCAAGGTGCTACCCTCGTCCTCCAGACGAAGGGCAAAAAGGGTTGGTTCTGGTACATCCCGCAACACGACGACATCATCAGCGTGGGCATCGTCTCTGATTTGGAGCGAATCTACGACGGAAGCAATCGTTCGTTGGAACAGATCTTCAACGACGAAGTCAAAAACTGCCCCGCCGTCGCAGAACGTCTTGAGGGGTCCACCCGCGTCAAGGATTTTTACACCACGAAGGACTTTAGTTACCGCTCGAACCGCGTCGCGGGAGACGGGTGGGTGCTTGTGGGCGATGCGTTCGGCTTCCTCGACCCGATCTATTCTTCCGGACTCCAACTCGCGTTTCGGTCCGGGTCAATGGCAGCCGACGCGGTGATCGAAGGCTTGAAAACCGGCGACCTGTCAGGAGAGAAACTCGGGGTGTGGGGTCCAAATTTCATCGCGGGGATGACCCGAATCCGCAAGCTCGTCTACGCTTACTACGAAGGCTTCAGTTTTGCCGCGTTCGTCCGCAAATACCCGCACATGAAACGGCACATCACAGACCTCCTCATCGGCGATGTGTTCAAAGAAACACTCGACGAAGTCTGGGAACCGATGGCCGACGTTCAACGGGAAACAAAGCTCGCCGACGAACGAGAACTGGCACTCACAAGTTGAGGAACACAGAACGATTTCACCACGAATAACACGAATGTCAGGAATGTCAGGAATTGAAATGTTTACGTCTGACGAGTTGTGGGCAGCGTAACCAACACTCTTGATGCCAGATGTGTTTTAGCTGTCCTGATTGATTCGTCCGATTCGTGTTATTCGTGGTTGTTAGTGCTGCGGTTAAACACGACGGGAACGTCGAGTGTTTCGCCGGTCGTTAAGCTGCAATTTTTTTGCTTGAGAATCGCGTTGGCAAGATGGGCATCAACGCAGTGGGTGCAAGACAGCGAGTAGGTCTTCAATTCGCGGGTGATGCCGTCACTCCAGTGGGCGGCGATTTTGAACTGAGCATCACGCCCACAACCCGGTGTCAAACAGATCACGGGATAGGGTCGCATGGGCATGACGGATTGATGAAAGTTAAGCGTGCGGGATCGGCTGACCGGCGATTGCGGCGAGGGCGTTGAGCGCCGCTTTCATTTCGGCTTCTTTCTTGTTTGGTCCCCAAGCCGCTGGGTAACGATGACCCCCGATCTGTGCGGTCATGTGAAAACATTTATCGTGGTCCGGGCCTTGCTCGTCGAGAATGATGTAGCGTGGGGTATCGCCGAACTCGCGTTGGGCGACTTGTTGGAGTTGCGACTTAGAATTCGAGCCGACGGCTTGTTGTGCGACCCGTTCAATTTCGGGGCCAACGAACTCGGCGACGAACTGTTTCGCCTTGCCCCACCCGCTGTCGAGAAAAATCGCCGCGACCAAGGCTTCAAACAGGTCCGCCAGCATGTTGCAGGGGATCTCGTTGTAAAGCTGCATCCCCTTGCCCATGAACAGATAGTCACCCAGTCCCATACTTTGGCTGAACTGAGCGCACGTTTTCCGGCTCACGACGACCGATTTTACTTTCGTGAGGTCGCCTTCCTGAAATTCCGGAAAGCGTTGATAAAGCAATTCGCAGGTCACCAGACCTAGAACGCTATCGCCCAGAAACTCCATGCGTTCGTTCGAGCCGAGTCGCGTGTTCGCACCCGACGTATGGGTCAACGCGGCGCGCAGGAGTTCCGGCCGTTGAAAGCGGTAGTGGATCGCCTTTTGGCAATCTTCTAAAATCGTGCGTTCACTGGTTGTTGCGAGTTCAGTAGGTGACATATGCTTTCATGCTTAAAGCTATGACAGTTGCGAAGATTTGGTAAAAACGTACCACTGACTTCGTTGACTGTCAACGCTGTAATCCAGAACGACCCGGAAACCCAAACGATTAGGCAACAAATACGGGGCATCAGCACAAGGCAGCAAACAGGTGGGGGAAGAATTCTGCGTTTGCTAGTTCACTGTGAAATGGGCGATTCGCAGCGAACAATGGTGGGCGTAGCGAACAACGAGTGATACACCAATTCCGATTCGAGCCAGCACAGTCGGAGCGAGTCAAACTGCGGAATCGTTCGTGGCCACCCAGTATCACCTATGCCAGGATATAGGGAATCGACCACCTGATGCTAGAGCTTATTTCAAAAAAGAGCGTGATGAATCCTACACCACACGATTTTCGGATGCCCGCCGAGTGGGAACGCCATGCCAGCACGTGGCTAACGTGGCCACACCGGCGGTCGGATTGGCCGGGGAAATTTTCGCCCATTCCGTGGGTTTATGCGGAGATTATCCGCACACTCACTCGGTTTGAGAAAGTGAATTTATTAGTCCAGGGCCAGGAGGAAGAAGCCGTCGCGCGGCGGATTTTGAACGCGAATCACACCGATCACTCGAATGTTGTGTTCCATCGTTTTGCCACGGATCGTTCATGGATGCGTGACTCGGGGCCGATCTTCGTGGCGAACAAAGCGGGGGAACGGACGATTCTCGACTGGCACTTCAATGCGTGGGCCAAGTACCCGGATTGGACGCAGGACAACCAGATTCCAAGCTTCGTTACGAAATTGCGGGGCCTACCCAGCGTTCGACCCGAACACCGTGGCCGAACGATTGTGTTGGAGGGCGGTAGCATTGATGTGGACGGTGCGGGGTTGATGTTGACCACGGAGGAATGCTTGTTGAGCAAAGTGCAAGAACGCAACCCGACGTTCGATCGCAGTGACTACGAACAGGTGTTTGCAGAATACTTGGGAGTGGAAAAAGTCCTCTGGCTGAACCGGGGTATTGCGGGGGATGACACCCACGGCCACGTCGATGACTTAGCCCGATTCGTGAACCCGAACACGGTCGTTGTTGTGATCGAACCCAATCCGCAAGATGATAACCACGAACCGCTCCAGGAGAACTTAGAGCGGCTAAAAGGGATGAGTGACACGAACGGAAAACGACTCAACGTTGTTCCGTTGCCGATGCCCAGCCCCATCGTTTTTCGCAACCAACGGCTCCCGGCGAGCTATGCGAACTTCTACATCGCCAACGGCGTGGTGCTGGTGCCCACGTTCAACGACCATCAAGACCGCGTGGCGCTTGGCATATTGACAGAATTGTTCCCGGACCGCGAAGTTGTCGGCATTCACTGCGTCGATTTGGTCTGGGGCCTGGGCACGTTGCACTGCATGACCCAGCAAGAACCGGCTTAAACCACGAATAACATGAATCAGACGAATGAAATCCAAAATGCTGTTGTCAATCAGTTGGTATCACAGGTCACGATTTTCTTGCCGATCGGGAGTGATTCGTCTGATTCGTGTTATTCGTGGTGGTGTTCTGGCAACTTCGCCGCGAGTGCCAACCCCGCTCCTGCCAGCAAAGTTGTGACACCACTGAGGGCCAAACTCACGAGGTGCCACGGCCCGAAATTCTCTTTGGCGGAACTCGCAGTGCTTGCTTCCGGGCTGAAGCGTTCGACCCGGAGTTGACTGACGGTTTGCGAGACGGGCCAACTCACCACGACCAGCCCGAGTGCCATTCCGATGATCGCAACCCGCACTCGATGAACGCGGTTGGGGGTGTAAGACCACCAACTCAGTGCCGTGACCAAGGCGATCGAGCCGCAGACCGCTTGCATCAAAAAATACTTCGGGAAAATCGGCGCGACGGCGGAGCCTGCGAGCGCGCTGGCCAGCGACTTCTTCATTTCCACCGAAGCATCAGAATCAATGATTTGCACATAAGCCGTGCGGTCCGATGGCCCGTCGTTGACCACTTTGGTGAAGGACTCGAAGATCGCCGGGGCCGAGACAAAGTTAAAAAACGCCGCGCCGCCGAACCACATCCCGAGTGCCAGTACGTGCAGTGTCTTCAGCATCGTTTGTCGCATCGTCCATTCCCCAATTTTGTTTTCCGTGCCTGTCACAAGTCGGCCAATGTTGGCGCGATGTTTCAAAATCACAATCGACGCACCGATTAAGCAGAACACGGTGATGATCGAAGCACCCGCACTAAACGCGGCTGTCGTCCCGATGATGCGACTCGCCACAACTGCTACCGTTGCCGCGATCGACGCTAGCGAGACATACCGAGTGGCGATGGCAACCAATATCCACACGCCCAGTGCGACGAGCATCGGCCCTGGCACCAACACGAACGCCACGCCCGCACCCGTGGCCACGCCCTTCCCGCCGCGAAAGCCGAGGTAGACGGGAAACAGATGGCCGAGGAATGCCACGCCTGCTGCCCCGATTCGCAACCAATCGGTGGAACCGAACAACATGGGAGCTTCCGAATCAACCGCAGATGCAATCGGAACAATCACCGCAACGGGCAACGCACCCTTCACAAAATCGAGCAAGAATACCAACACTGCATAAGGCCGACCGAGAACCCGCCCGACGTTGGTGGCACCGATGTTCTTGCTGCCGTGTTCAAAGAGATTCACACCCCGCGCACGACCAACGAGATAGCCAAACGGAATGGCACCGAACAAGTAGGCCGAAACAAGGAGGAGACCATCGACAAGAGCAGACATTGCGAACTCGTGGTGCTGATACGGGGGTACTGATTCTGTTGTAGATGCTGTGTCGGTTTACGCCGCCATTTTGCGGGCTTTGACTTGCGTGAACACATCCAGAAGTGCAGCGTAGTGGTGCTCGAACGTCCAAGCATTTGCGGCCTGTCGGGCAGACTGAATTGCACGGCGTCGATAGTCCGGGTTCAGCATGGTCGTGATCGCGGCCCCAAGTTCGTCGGCATTGTGTGGGTCTTGGATTACGATGCCGTTTTCGGGCACGGTCAGCAGTTCGCTAGCGCCGTTGTACTGCGTCGTAATGACTGGCAAGCCACACGCCAACGCTTCGAGAGCGACGAGCGAACAGGGATCGTAAAACGTCGGATGAACGAGAAAATCGGCGGCAAAGTAGGAGTCCTTCGGGTCCGCTCGAAACCCAAGGAACAACACCCGATCCTGAATCCCAAGGTGCATTGCCAGCCGTTCATATTTGGCAAACTTCGGGTGACCGACAATTGCGATGCGGAACCGATGTTGTTTCGGCACGGCGGCAATCCCGTGTAGCAACGGTGCGAGGCCCTTCAGCCGATAGTTCATCGCCACAAATAGCCCGACTGGTTCGTCGGGTGTAACGCCCCACTCCGTGCGTTGTTGTTGCCGCTGTTTAAGGCGATCTTCGGATGCGAACCGACCGGGGTCGATGGCACTATGAACGACACACAACTGGGCCGGGTCGATCCCATAAAACTGTTGAAAATGCCGCTGAACCATGCGGCTGTTCACGATGATGATGGGCTTGGTCGTGCCGAGATACTGTTTGCGTTCCAGCTTCGCAAACGACCAACTGGCGAGATCGAAGAACTTCCCCAACGATCCGAACGTGCGGGCAAGCGGGCCGGAAAACTTCAACTGATTGTGGTGCCGACTGGCCGCGTGCAACCCGCCTTGCGGGTAGAGCACATCTTGGCCCCAGGTTTTATCGAACCCGACGGTCACGTCATGCTTCGCCGATGCCAGGGCTTGTTCGCAAGCTTGGGCAAATCGCCACGGGCGTAAAAATCGGGGACCGCTGGGTACGTTCAGTTGGTGAAACTGTGTCCCGATTGGCAACGAGTTGGCGTCCCACCGGCAGGCGTACAGGTGAACGGTGTGTCCGTCTTTGGCGAGGCGTCGGGCGAGGTCGCCGATGTACGTCTCCGCGCCGCCACGAGCAGGCAGTACGGATTCATAACAGAGGGCGATGTCCAACCTGCTCACCCGTTACGCTCCCGGTTTTTGTTTGGCGTTGTGCCGTTCATAGCGTGCCGCTTTCCACAAGGTCACGCGGGCCAACCATTGCGTTGGCGGGGTGACCGATCCCCAATCGCCGGCACGATAACGCTTCCAGAACCGGACGACATCTCGCGGCGTAATCCCGGCGACACCGACCGTCGAGAACTTGAGTTGGGCCAAGTCTTTGATCTGCCACCACTGCCATCCGAGTTGATGGTGTGCGAGTCGGTGGAAGTCGATCATCATAACGCGACCCGTCCAGTCATCGGGTGACTTGTTAATGTCGTCATCGGAAATGTAGAAATGGCACAGGTACAAATCCTGATGCGCAGTTCGGCGGCGATGCAACTCCCGTGACAGCCTCGCCACTTCCACAATTAGTCCCCGTTTCCACTTCGCAAATGAATCTGCATTGAGCAGAGAATGGGCCAACGGAATCGCTTCATGAAACGGAAGCATGTTGGCCAATTCTTCGACCGCGAGAAAACTTTGCAACTGCCCGCCGCGACCACGCCATTCCCCAACGGCAACCGCACGCGGGACAGGAATGCCACAGGCTTTTGCCCATTGAAGATGCTCCCATTCTTGCAGTCCCGGTGACCACCTGCGACCGGGGAAGAATCGCGCCAAGTAGCCGTGTAACCGGGGCAACACGAAATGCCGCTTCAAATACACGACCAGGGTGCGGCCCTCATGCTCCAGCGTCCAGCGTCCAATCGAGCGGCCTTGTTTGGCGTGAAAACGATCCGTGACCGACTCCGTCATAATGCGATCCAGCCAGTCCGGTCCGGCGAACTGTTCCCAATCCGGGTCGTGGTGGACGATCCATTTCCCGTTCGCGGTTTGCGGTGACTGGGTCGATGTCGGAACGGTCATGGTTTCAACCAACCTCAAACAACACCTGTGCTGAACTGCCGTAGGGAATAGCGATCTCGACTCGATTGCCCGAGATAACCTACCACGACCCGCAGACGATCCGATCGGGACAACGACGCCAGTTCACAGTCCAACAACATCCGCAAATCGGCACGGCGGGCACGACTCGTGATCCGTTTAGAGAACTCAACCGCCAACGGCGATTCGAGGCCGACGCCGGTACTGACATTATGTGAAATTTGAAACACCGATCGACCCGTTTCACCGGCAATCAACCGGAGGCCCGCATCGTGAATGCGTCGTAACAATGCGCCGCATTCTTGAAGCAATGCGGAACGGTTGACTGAATCGCGGACCAATTCCGCCACTCGCACCGCGACCGGGACCGGGCGATCAAGGGGAGCCTGGAGAAGAAACGAATCGGCACTCCAGGTATCAGTCAATTTTTGCCCGAAGGCCAATAACTTGGGTGCGGCCACATCGTGGCGAGCCAAGTGGAACAGAATCCGTGCCGCTTTCGCGGCTGGGGATCGCCACGGTTTTTCCCGCAACGTTCCGACCGTTCGCCCGAGCGGATCGAAGGTGCGGAATCGTGTCAGCAACGCGCGGCGACCGTCCGAGAAGGTCACCCATTCCTCGGCATAGGTTCGTTCGGTATCGAGTGATTGACTGGGATAAAACGGCGCACCATCCGGTGGCGTCGGCCATACCGCCGCGACCTCGGGGATCGCACAGACCGTTTCGCCTGCGAGCCACACCAACCGCTGCTCGGAACTTTTTTGAATAACTTGCTGCTGGTCGCGGATCGACGACCGCTGCGTCAACTTACTTGTGAATGCCTGGATTTGCCGGACAAACAGCTTGAAACTCGGAGTCGTGACACCGCCCTGTCGCAGGGTGTGAAGGTACGCCCCGACGAATCGAAGCCGGTCACGAGTGCCCAGCAACTCTGCCGCAAGCGATGCGTGCAAACCTGCAAGTTGCCTAGCTCGAGTGGCGTCGGGAATGTGCGCACTTGCCGTCGCCGATTGCCAGTCCACGAGCGTCACGGACTGTGTGGACGGGTTAATAAACAGGTGCTTCGCCGCGAGTTCGGGTGTGCTAAATCCGGCACGATGCAACGTGGCAACTGCCTGAGCTGCGTGGTGAATCAGCGCACGACGGTCGGTTAGCGACAACGCCTTGTCACTCAGAACCGCTCGCACATTTGCCGCACCCACGAGTTCATCCACCAGTAGAAACGCTCGCCCCGTCCCGTCGTCACCGTAGGCCAGCCATTGCGGGCCGGGCAGGCCGGATTGTTCGAGCCGATTCAGCATCACCGCTTCACGCTCCGACCTTGAAACCCAGCCGAAACCGTCCCGTTGATTTCGTAGCTTTGCCCGGAACGGCACCTGATGCTCGCGCTTCAAATACATCACTTTTCGGGCCGTTCCGCACTGCAGCACCACGCGACACACGTGCCGATCCGGGTGCCCACAGACAATCTCACCGGGCAATTCCAATGCGGCGAGTGCGGAATCAATCCCGCATTTCCGAAGGAACTGTTCGTAACGCGGGTGAAAAACGATTCGCCCACGCGGAGCGGGTTCCGTCATCCGTGACGGCTCCGGTTCGACGGCGATCCGCGTAGCCATGACCTCGCCGACGTTGGGCGTCGGAACGGGTGGGGGATCAATCAATCGAAACAGGCTAGCTAGCATGGCGACGCTCCCGCGTGACTTCATCCGTGGGTGTTCGGAGCAACTGATTGGCCGAGAGAAACACTTCGGCGGGTGCAAGTTCCGTCATGCACCGATGGTGCCCCAACGGGCAAACCCGCTGTTGGCACGGCCCGCACGGGACCGGCTTTTGCAAGTGAATCGCCTTGGCGAAATACGTTTCCGTCCAACCGATGTGGGTGGGGCCGAAGAGCGTGACCACTGAGACATCAAACGCCGCCGCGAAATGGCGTGGCCCGCTGTCCGTGGTGACTAACAACGACAGCCGCCGAACCACGGCTTTCGTCAAGCCGATTGACAACGGGATGTCACTCATCGTGACCACGTTCGGCCGGTTCGCTTGGGTGGCGATTTGCCGTGCAATTTCCCGCTCCGTCGGACCGCACAACACCAACACGGCGGCATCCTGTTCGTCAGTCAACTTTTGGGCGAGTTCCGCGAAGTAGTTCGTCGGCCAGTGTTTCGACGACCCGAACGCACCGCCGGGGTTCAGGCCGATCACCCGCGAAAATCGGTTGAGTCCGAACTGTTGCCAGACCCGTTCGGCGGCCAGTTCGTCGGTCGGGGTCGTGAACAACTCCATGCGGTGCCCAGGGTCCAGCACGCCCAGCCGTTGCACGATCCGGTTATAATCGTCAATCGCTGGCACCGGCTTGGGCTGACCGTGTTC
Source organism: Fimbriiglobus sp. (assembly GCA_043785105.1). GTDB lineage: Bacteria > Planctomycetota > Planctomycetia > Gemmatales > Gemmataceae > Fimbriiglobus. The sequence continues at coordinate 3,790 of JAYVXO010000085.1, read as the reverse complement.
ATCACGGATCGGGTAAAGCCGGTGCGTCAAAAGCGCATCGCGGAAGTAACGTGCGAACCCCACCACGGTGTGACAACCAGCCAGTCGCGCAATCAGTGCGGCCCGGAACGAGTTCGGGAACAGCACGGCGGTGTCCGTGCCTTCAGCCCGCAATCGGCAAACGACGCTCCAAAATCGCCGATCCTTCGGGCCGGTTTTATCGAACAACACGACATCATCGAACCACGGCGACCCGGCGATGGTGTCCGCAACGTAGGGCTTGCAGACCGCCAATATCTTCGCGGTCGGGAACTGTGTGCGAACGGCACGGAGCGCTGGCGTGGCCATCACCACGTCGCCAATCCAGTTCGGCAAAAAGAGGGCAATCGTTCGCATTTCAACTCGAAACCGGGATTACCGATTGAAGCCGTTGCTGAAACGCGGTTTCACCCGTCAATAGTTTCAACCCCACGCGGACCGCCCACAACGGTCGTCCGCCCAGTTCCGGCGTGCGGAGTTTCACGAAATCCTTCTGGGTTGTCAGGACCAATCCGTCGGACGGAAGTTGTTTGGCCCATTGTTGCAGTTCTTCAACATCATCGCGGGTGTACGGATGGTGATCGGCGAAGGTCCGAAACGCGATGATTTTGCCACCGAGGTCCGTCACCGTTCGCCGAAACGCTTCCGGGTTACCGATCCCACAAAACGCGGCGATGGGTCGATCCGCAACATCTTCCAGGCTTGCCGTCACGCCATCCGTGCCAAGGAGTTCGATTGGGGCGTGGAACGCTTGCACGATCGGCTTGCCGGGGAAACGCGATTCAATGAACGCCTGTTGACGAGCAACAGAATCCGCTTCCACTTGGTCGCACCGGGTCAGCATGATGACACTGGCGCGACGGAGTTCACTGATCGGCTCACGCAACAACCCGCGTGGGAAAAGATACTCATCCCGAATCGCTCGTGTCGTGTCCAACAACACGATGTCCAAGTCGCGGGCCAAACGGCGGTGTTGAAAACCGTCATCTAACACCAATACTTCGCTTTCGAGTTCCTGCACCGCCGTCATCGCCAATTCGACGCGGTCTCGTCCTTGAAGATGGGGCACTTCCAACAGATTCTCTTCAAGTACCATCGCTTCGTCGTTCATCGCCCCGGTGGAACCATAGCCCCGGCTCAGGATCGCGGTTTGGTAGCCGAGGTCACGATAGAACTTAGCAACGTACTCGACGCAAGGCGTTTTGCCGGTGCCGCCGAGTGTCAAGTTGCCAATGCTCACGACCGGCACCGGCACCCGCACTGCTTGCGAGTAGCCGCGATCAAACAACCGATTCCGCACCCACACGCCAACGCCATACGGCCCGCGTGCCCACCACAACCCCGCCCGCACCACAGCCGCACCCACCCCGCGACGGTCGCCGTGAATGATGGAATGGTACGTGGCAACAGGCAGCGCCAAAGCATGGCTCCGGGAGATCAAGCACTTCAGCGATGAGTTGTAACAGTTTGCGCAGAATGGCGTCAACCGCAGGAAGGGCAACATCCTCCCCGAAGGCGACGAACGGGTTGCACTGACGAGGGAAGAAATCTGGGACCACGTGCCGGACGAGATTCGCCGAAACGTGAAACGGTTCGAGGAGGTGCTGGAGGACGGCTGCGGGGAACTGTGGGAACGGAAGGGAAACGGTGGTCGGTCCGGGTATCGGTATTGGCGAACGGTTGGACCGGAGAATCGGACCGACGAAAGTAAGAAATAATACCCCTTCCAGTGGGGTATAAGATGTTTCTTCTTATTTCTTGATGCGAACACCGGAAAATAAGAAGAAATGCATCCCACCTGGGCCTGGGGAGTGTTTCTTCTTACCAACCGTTTCTTCCTTCGTCGATCAGATTGAGTAATGAGGTTCCGCCGGGTATCTTCTCTGCCTGTCTACGTCTCCTTCTGGTCTCCCCCCGTCTGCGGGGGGATTAAGGGGGGTTGAAGCCTCCCACCCCGGCCCTCCCCGCACGCGGGGAGGGAGGAAGAACTGGATTTTCCGGGCAAGAGGTTTTCCCTTCGTCGAACCGATGGCGCAACGCGGTTCCGGTGGGTTCCCACGAATTTTCATTCGTGGGCGTTGCGTGTCTGCCCGATCCCCCCAATCGAAAGGGCCGATTAAACCGTGTTCCCGACGGTTGCGGACAGATTCCGCGAACACTGTTGGTTGATCCGCGTCCAGTTTCGGCGTAGCCTGTAGGAATTGGTTCTCATGCTAGCTCCGCGTTTCTCGTGGGGTGGCGTCACTTACCCCTTTCCCCCGATCCCATCATGAGCGAAATCGCCGACGCTGCGACCACAGCAACCCTAGTCGTTCGATTAGGACTCACCGACGAATTGACGGCCCGTGAGTGCCTGTTTGAACTCGCCAACGACAAAGGACCGGCGACGGATTACGTCCGGCTGTTGGAGCGGAAGGGCATCCTCACACCCCTGCAAGGGCAGAAAGTGTTGAAGGGCGACCGCAACGGCTTTTTCCTGGGCGGCTACCGAATGCTGTACCGGATTGCGTCCGGTAGTTTTGGGCGAGTATATCGGGGGGACGATCCCTCAACCGGGCAGCAGGTGGCAATCAAGGTCTTGCGGCGGCGGCACACGGAAGACCCCAAACGGGTCGAGCACTTTGAACGGGAAGGCCGCATCGGGCGGACGATGGACCACCCGAACATCGTGTCGATTTTGGCGGTCAGTAAGGACGACGCGACGGGTCAATACTTCATCGTGATGGAGTTCGTTCAGGGCGGCAACCTCCGGGACATTTTGAACATCCGCAAGACGATCGAGACGGACGAGGCCCTGCGGATTATGCAAGAATGCACCGAGGGACTCGCCTACGCTTGGTCGCGGGGGTTGACGCACCGGGACGTTAAGCCCTCGAACATCTTGCTGGGCACGGACACGGTGGCCAAACTGGTGGACTTCGGGCTGGCGGAGATTGCCCAAGGTTCCCGTATCTTCATGGACAAGGGGTTAACGCAGGACAAGGACGAAGACGCCCAGATGGACCGCACGGTTGACTACGCCGGGCTGGAGAAAGCGACCGATATCAAGCCGGGAGATATTCGGAGCGACATCTACTTCTTGGGTCATGTGCTGTACGAAATGATCGCGGGGGAAGCGATTATGCCGCGCACGAAGGACCGCCATGCGGCGATGATGCGACGGCGGTTCGAGGAAGTCGAAAGCAAGATGGCGATTCGCGGGCCGGAACTCGGCATCCACCCGGCCATCTTGAAGTTGTGCAGCAAAGCCTTTGCCTTTGATCCCACTCGTCGGTTCCAAACGCCGGCAATGTTTTTGGAAGCGATCAAGGCCGTTCGTGCGGAACTTTCCGGGGAAGGCGAATCGACCCGCCGGGCGAGCGGCCCGCTGTCGATCTACATCGTGGAGAACAACAACAAGTTGCAGGATGTCTTCCGCGACAAGCTCAAGAAAATGGGCTTCCGCGTGTTGATGACGACCGACGTGAGCAATGCGTTGAAACGCTATCAACAAACGCCGTTCCACGCGATTCTCATTGACGCCGGCACCGCCGGGAAGGACGGCGTGGACGCCTTCCGCAAAGTGATCCGCGAAGCCGACGCGATGCACCTCGACATTACCGGCGTGCTAATTCTGAACGAAGACCAAGCCGCGTGGGTCGATCAGATCAAGGGCTTCACCGGCAGCAAAGCCTTCGTCCGTCCCATCGGAATCAAGCAACTCGCCCAACACCTGCGGGCCACGATCGCCGAACTCAACCAAGACCAACCCGTCGATGAACACCACGAAGGC
>JAYVXO010000084.1:0-6362 GCA_043785105.1 Fimbriiglobus sp. | reverse complement strand
GGTAAAAGAAGAACCGTCGATCCCGCCGGCGGCGCCGGCGGCGGGCGTGATCCGGGATGTGATGAAGCGGTCGATGCGGTCACGTCCCGAGGCCCATTACCCACATCCCGTCACAACCAATCCCCCAACCGATACACGGAAACCTCCACCAGTCCCCCACCCAACGCCGGACCGCAATCAGTGTGCTGAACAGTATTGATGCCGACACGGAGAGGGCAGGGGTGAGGTGGATTTCACGGCAACGGCACGTCGCGCAGATCAAAGTTGATACGAAACTCGACCAACGGCGACGGGGTGTCGTACAGAATCGACCAGCCTTTGCGGTCGGCGAAGGGGGGGCCTTTGGCGGTATCAAGGTAACGATAGGTGGCGAAGGCTTTGGTCGGGGATTCGCGGGTGTCATCGTTGATGGGGGCGTAGGTTTGGCCGGTGGGGCTGACAAGTTGCAGGCGGTTCTCGGTCAGCCAGAGGGCGGACTCGTAGCTTTCAAACTCGATCTTGGTGGGCGGGTAGTTCAATTCCAGTGGCACGTCCCAGCGTCCGGTCACTTTTTTAATCGGCAGTAACGTCACCTTCACGCCGGTTTGGTCTTGGGTCTGCGGGGTCGCGGCTAGCAAATCGGTGAAGCGGAACGATAGCATTTTCTCTGCCGCCGTGACCTGGAAACTGCCGCTGAGTTGGGTCAACTTCGTCGCACTGCGGGGGACGTTCGGGATGCGAACTACGGTGGTGTAATGGCTCCCACGCGGGGGGACTTTGGCTTTGTTCGGCGTGACCGTCAACTTCGTGTCTCGATCGTCGGTCACGGTGGTGATCGTCGGTTCACTGTCGATGCGGAAGACGGGCAGGCGTGGCTCCCAGTGACACTCGATTGTCACTTCAGTCATCATGGTGCCGGTCTCCAAGTCGATGCGGCTCGTAACGTGGTTCACCACGACGCGGAAGGGACCGTCCACGGCGGAAATCGAGCGTACAATGGGCGGGGTGGTCAACGTGATTCGACGACCGTCTTTGCCCAGCGTGATCCGAGAATTGGTTTTGGTCGCGATGTCCTCGAGGGCGGTCCAGAAGGGCGCCCGGTCGAACTGAATGTCGATGGCCTGCTTCGGGTTCCCGGTGACGAGTTCGACCGACAGGCCCGTTTGCGTCGTGATCTCCTGTAGAATTTCACCCAGGGGTGCCTGAGTGCGGGTCAGCGTGACAACTTTCGGGGCGATGGTTGGCTGGGCGAATAGATGCCGATCGAACCCGGAGGTTCCAAGCATTATCGCCAGAACGATCGGCAAGCCGGATGCACGCATTGCGCTGAACCATAGACGGTGGGGAAAGCCACACCTATCGTATCTAAGACTCCGTACAGAAGCATCGGTGTTACGACTTCTGGCGACTTGACTCGGAATGAATTGACTACCCGGAACTACTCGCGTCAACGCCTGAACGGACCGTCAGAACTTGGCGTTGGCTTTATTGATGAGGTTTGTGCGTATGCTCGTTAGCCCCGAGGTCTTGGCCAGCCGTGCCGCAAGTCTGTCCGACGATTACGACCCCCAGGAAACCGCCGAGTGGCTGGATTCGATGGAAGCGGTCGTGAAACACGGCGGCCCGGACCGCGCCAAGTTCCTGCTCGAATCGCTGATTGCACAAGTCGCCAAGTTGGGCAAGGGCACCGCCATGATGCCCGGCGGCATCACCACGCCTTACTACAACACGATCGCCGTCGAAGACCAACCGGCGTTCCCCGGCAACCGCGCGCTGGAACGCAAGATCAAGTCGTTGGTCCGCTGGAACGCGATGGCGATGGTGCTGAAGGCGAACAAGAACACCAACGTGGGCGGGCACATCTCGACGTTCGCCAGTGCCGCAACGTTGTACGAAATCGGCTGGAACCACTTCTTTCGCGGCCGCACCGATTCGCACCCCGGCGACGTGATTTTCTACCAAGGCCACGCTAGCCCCGGTCCGTATGCCCGCGCGTTTTTGGAAGGCCGACTGAGCGAAGCGCAACTCAGCAACTTCCGCCAGGAACTGCAACCGGGCGGCGGCCTGTCCAGCTACCCGCACCCGTGGCTGATGCCGGACTTCTGGCAGTACCCCACCGTCAGCATGGGCCTCGGCCCGATCATGTCGATCTACCACGCCCGCTTCAACCGCTACCTGCGGGACCGCCAACTTGCGGACAAGATTGACGATGTTCGCGTCTGGGCGTTCCTGGGTGACGGCGAGTGCGACGAACCGGAATCGCTCGGTTGCATCGGCTTGGCAGGCCGCGAGAAGCTCGACAACCTCACGTGGGTCATCAACTGTAACTTGCAACGCCTCGATGGCCCGGTTCGCGGCAACGGCAAGATCATTCAAGAACTCGAAGGCACGTTCCGCGGCGCCGGTTGGAACGTCATCAAGGCGATCTGGGGCACGGACTGGGATGCGTTGTTAGCGAACGACCACACCGGCGCACTGTCACGGCGCATGATGGAAGTTGTCGATGGCGAGTACACTGACTACGTTGGCACCGACATGCGCACACCGGATGAGCGTGCCAAGAACGCGATGATTTCGGAACAGGAAGATTCCGAACGACGTGGAGCGTACATCCGCGTACAGTTCTTCAACTCGCCCGAGTTGAAGTCGCTCGTCGAACACCTTTCCAACGTGCAAATCTCCGCGCTCAAACGCGGTGGCCACGACCCGCTCAAGGTGTATGCTGCGTATAAAACGGCGGTGGAACACAAGGGCCAACCGACGGTAATTCTGGTGAAGACGGTCAAGGGCTACGGTGTCCCCGGTGAAGGCGGCGAGGGCAAATTCACCACGCACCAACAGAAGAAGCTGGTCGGGGCGATCGAAGCCGACCCCACTCTGAGTGCCGAAGAGAAGTCGAAGAAGCAGATGATGGCCGCCCTTCGCCAGTTCCGTAAACGCTTTGAACTGCCCTTCACCGATGAACAAATCGCCGAAGTCCCGTTCTACAAGCCCGCCGCCGATTCGCCGGAAATGCAGTACCTGTTCGAGCGCCGCAAGGCCCTCGGCGGGTTCAACCCGTCCCGCAACAACAAGTTCGTCCCCAGCATCGCACCGGACCGCAAGAGGTTCGAGGGATTGTACCGTGGCTCGCAACAAGGCAAGGGGCAATCGACCACGCTGGCGTGGGTCACGCTGATGACGCAGATCATGCAAGACAAAAACATCGGCAAGCTCATCGTCCCGATCGTCCCCGATGAAGGGCAAACATTTGGGATGCCGGGGATGTACAAGGCGTTCGGCATGTACTCCAGCGTCGGCCAGCTTTACAACCCGGTCGATAAGGGCACGCAGACCGAGTACAAGGAAAGCACGACCGGCCAAATCCTGCAAGAAGGGATCAACGAAGCCGGCAGCATGGCGAGTTACATTGCCGCCGGGACCGCGTACAGCACCCACGGCGTCAACACGATTCCGTTCTACATCTACTACTCGATGTTCGGCTTCCAGCGTGTCGGCGACTTGGTGTGGGCCGCTGCTGATAGCCGGTGTCGCGGGTTCTTGATGGGGGCAACGGCAGGTCGGACCACGATCAACGGCGAAGGGTTGCAACACGAGGACGGCCACAGCCACCTGAATGCGTTGACCATCCCCACGTGCCGCGCCTACGACCCCGCGTTCGCCTACGAACTCGCGGTCATCATTGAAGACGGCATCAACGCCATGTACGTCCGCAACGAGGAGTGCTTCTACTACCTCACGGTTTACAACGAAAGCTACGACATGCCGCCGATGCCCGGCGAGCACGTCCGCGAAGGCATTATTAAGGGGCTGTACCCGTTCAAGACCGTCAAGCCGGCGGGTTCCAAAGTGGAAGTGCAACTGCTCGGCAGCGGCGTGATCCTGAACGAAGCCCTGCGGGCGCAGACCATCCTGGCCGAGAAGTACAACGTCGCCAGCACCGTCTACAGCGCGACCAGCTACCAGATGCTGCGCCGCGACGCGCTGGAATGCGAACGGTACAATCGGCTCCACCCGGACGCCGAAGGCAAGATGCCTTACGTGCAAAAAGTCCTGGGCAGCACGAAGGGGCCGGTCATCGCCACCAGCGACTACATGCGAACCCTCGCGGAGCAAATCGGGCCGTACCTCGGTGGTCGATTGTTAGCCCTCGGCACGGACGGCTTTGGCCGCTCCGAGACCCGGCAAAACCTCCGCCGCTTCTTCGAGATTGATGCGGAACACACCACGGTTGCCGCGCTGTACGCCCTCGTGGAACGCGGTGAACTCGACCGCAAGGTGGTCAAGAAGGCGATTCAGGACTTAGGGATTGACCCGAACAAGCCCGCGCCGTGGACCGTGTAGGAATTTGGAAGTAGATCCCACGAGAGTGCTCTCGTGGGCTTTCGCCCCACGATAAAACAAGCGACCAAAGCCCACGGGAGCACTCCCGTGGGCTGCTCCTCCCAAAACCAGCGGCGACATCAGCACAAGGTAGCGACTCTCATGGAATTTCGTCTGCCCGCCCTCGGTGAGGGGATCGACTCCGCAACGGTCGTCGGCATTCTGGTGAAGCCCGGCGACGCGCTCACGCCCGGCCAGAACGTCATCTCGATCGAGACCGACAAGGCGTCGATGGAAGTCCCCATCGAAGAGGCCGGGAGTGTCGCCAGCATCGCCGTGAAGGCGGGCGATAAAATCCCCGTCGGTGGCCTCATCCTCACGTTGACTACGGCCCCAGTTCAAGCGAAGCCTACGCCAGCACCAGCCGCGAAGCCTGCTACCCCAACACCTGCTGCGGCACCGACTTCCGCGCCCACCAAGGCCGAGTTCACGCTTCCGGCGCTTGGGGAAGGGATTGACTCCGCAACCGTCGTGGGCGTGCTAGTGAAGGCCGGGGATAAAGTCACCGTTGGGCAAAACGTCATTGCCGTTGAGACGGATAAGGCGTCGATGGAAGTGCCGATCGAAGTGGCGGGCGTGATCGACGCGGTTCATGTGAAGCAAGGGGACAAGATTCCCGTCGGGGCGAAGATTCTGTCGATCACCAGTGAGGCCGTGGCCCGTCCGACTCCGGCTGCCGTACCCGCGACTTCGTCGAACGGCACGCCGCCCAAGGCCGCTCCTGTTGCAACGCCGTCAATCGCAATACAACCGCGTGCGGTCGAAACGAATGGCGTCAAAACCATCGTGGCGGCTGGTCCGGCGACGCGCCGTTTGGCCCGTGAACTTGGCACCAGCCTTGCGCAAATCCCCGGCAGCGCTCGCGGTGGCCGTGTCACGCTGGAAGATGTCAAGGGCTTCGTTCGCAACCGCATGGAGCAACTCAAAACGGGTCCGGTCGGGAAAGTGACTGGCAGCGTCGTCGATGTCTTCACCCACCCGCCGTTGCCCGACTTCGGCAAGTACGGCGCAATCGAGAAGAAGCCGCTTAGCAACATCCGCAAAAAGATCGCGGAGAACCTGACGATCGCTGTGCGCATGATGCCGACCGTGACGCAAAACGACCTCGCGGACATCACGGATTTGGAAAGCGGGCGCAAGCGGATCGCCGACGCGGTGCCAAAGGGTTCGCCGAAAGTGACGTGGACGGTGTTGGCTGTGAAGGCGGTTGTCGCGGCGTTGAAGGAGTTCCCGAACTTCAACTGCAGCTTCGACATGAACGCCGGTGAGTTGATCCTGAAGAAGTATTATAACATTGGCATCGCGGTCGATACGGAACGCGGTTTGGTCGTGCCGGTCATCAAAAACGCGGACCAAAAAAGCATCCGCGACATTGCGATCGAAGTCGCCACCCTCGCCGAGAAAGCCCGTGCCGGCAAGCTGGCCATCGACGACATGCGGGGCGGTTCGTTCACGATCACGAACCTCGGCGGCATCGGCGGCACGTCGTTCACCCCGATCGTGAACTACCCCGAAGTCGCCATCCTGGGGCTGTCCCGCTCAACGTTGCAACCCGTCGTGAAAGACGGTGCCATCGTCCCACGACTGATGATGCCGCTCAGCCTCACCTACGACCACCGCGTCATCGACGGCGCCGACGGCGCCCGCTTCACGACCTATCTTGTGCAACTCTTCAGTGACCCGATTCGACTGCTGATGGAAAGCTGAGACTAGAGCACATTCAGTTTCCGTGTTGCGTGTCCCGGTTAGCCCGACGCGCTAGCAAGGGGTTCGGTCGGGACGGTCCCACCCGAACCGTAACACGGAACCAAGTTGGTCGGGCAGGAAGTTCGTTTCGGCAGACCCCTCGCTGGCGCGTTTTGAAGTTGCGCTTTTTGTCAGACTCGGATTGTTTGTGGCTTCGTGACGAGCGAGATTCCGTTCGTTTGGATCGGTGTTGCGGTTGGTTCAGTTGCATCACTCGGGGTAACTAAGGACGCCATCGGACTACCCCGAAGGGG